>JANPCS010000381.1:0-2627 GCA_031431065.1 Hyphomicrobiales bacterium
AATCCGGCTGGCCGAAGCGGCGGGCGAGCTCGACCGGACACGATTGGGTCAGGATATTTTCGCCGAGCGCTTTCTCATCAAGCGGGCCTTGCTGCAGGCGTTGGAGGCGCCGATGGGCCAGGCGCCGGTGCTGCTGATCGACGAACTCGACCGCACCGATGAAGCCTTCGAGGCCTTTCTGCTGGAGGTGCTATCGGATTTCCAGGTCACCATTCCGGAGCTCGGCACCATCAAGGCGGCGGAACCGCCGATCGTCATCATCACCTCGAACCGCACCCGCGAGGTCCACGATGCGCTGAAGCGCCGCTGCCTCTATCACTGGGTCGGCTATCCCGATGCCAAGCGCGAGCTTGAGATCGTGCACGCGCGGCGCCCCAAGGCTTCCGAAACGCTGGCCCGGGAAGTCGTGCTGTTCGTGCAGGCGCTGCGTGGCGGTGACCTCTACAAGGCGCCCGGTGTCGCCGAAACGCTCGACTGGGTGACGGCGCTGCACGAACTTGATTCGCTCACCCTCGATCCCCAGATGGTCAACGATACGCTCGGCGTCTTGCTCAAGTACCAGGACGACATTTCACGCATGCAAGGCACCGAGGCCAAGCGCATCCTCGATCAGATCAAGGATGAGATTAGGACGATGGGAATTGTGTAGGTCTCAACTTAGTCTTCTCCCACTGAAAGCGGGAGAAGGTGGACGCGCCAAAGCGCGGCCGGATGAGGGCTGGCGGTTCGCAAGGCGAAGCGCCGGTTCCTGTGGCTCGACCGCTGCGCGGCCCTCACCCGCCCTTCGGGCACCTTCTCCCGCCAGAGGCGGGAGAAGGGTGAGATAGAATTCATGCTCTCACCCGCCAACCAGAACGCCGCTCCGCTGTCGGGCAAGCTGGCCGAGAACATCATGCATTTTGCGCGGGTATTGCGCGAGGCCGGAATCCCGGTTGGCCCCGGTGCGGTCATCGATGCGCTCGATGCGGCGATGTCGGGGAGCTTGCGCACCCGCGATGATTTCTACTGGACACTGCATGCGGTTTTCGTCAAGCGCCGCGACCAGCGCGAGGTTTTCGACCAGGCCTTCCACGTGTTCTGGAAGAAGCCCAAGATGCTGGAGCAGCTGATGAAGCTGTTCTTCCACCAGATCGCGCGTGACGCCGGCGAGAAAGCCAAGCAGGCAGGCTTCCGCCGCCTTGCCGAGGCGATGTTCGACCAGAACGACGCCCCCGGCCAGCAGCGCCAGAAAAAAGACGATATCGAAGTCGATGCGACCTTCACGGCATCGGCCGATGAAGTGTTGCGGACTAAGGATTTCGAGCAGATGTCGGTGGCCGAGCAGGCCCAAGCCAAGGCCGCCATTGCCCGCCTCAGGCCGCACCGCACGGAAGTGATGACCAGGCGCTACCAGCGGGCCCTCAAGGGTCCGGCCATCGACATGCGCCGCACGCTCAAAGGTTCGTTGCGGGCTGGAGGACATTTCATCGCGCTTGAGCGCCGCGAGAAGCAATGGCGTGAGCCGCCGCTGGTCGTGCTCTGCGACATCTCCGGCTCGTGCTCGAATTATTCGCGCATGTTCCTGCATTTCCTGCACGCGCTGAGCAATGACCGCGACCGCGTCAGCGTGTTTCTGTTTGGCACCCGTCTCACCAACATCACACGCGAGTTGAAGCGCCGCGATATCGATGAAGCGATGGCCAAGGTCTCGGGCGCGGTGAAGGACTGGTCGGGCGGCACCCGTATCGGCACGTCGCTCAAGGAGTTTAATTACAAATGGGCGCGGCGGGTGGTCACCCAAGGTGCGCACGTCATGCTGATGACCGACGGTCTTGACCGCGAGGACACGTCGACGCTGGAGCATGAGATGGAGCGCCTGCACCGCCAGACCAAACGCATCATCTGGCTCAACCCGCTGCTGCGCTATGATGGCTTCAAGGCGCTGGCCTCTGGCATCCGCGCCATGATGCCGCATGTCGATGAATTCCGCCCGGTGCATTCACTCGACAGTTTGCGCGATCTCGCCCAGGCCCTTGCCGGGCCACCGTCCACGGCGCATGATCTCCGGCAATGGCTGCCGCGGACTGCGATGGCAACTCCCAATTTCCAACCTCTTCCTTCTCCCTCCCCCTCGTGGGGAGGGCGGGGTGGGGGGCCACGAGTCGCTGCGCCAACCATCCCCCACCCCAACCCCTCCCCACAAGGGGGAGGGGCTTTGTAGAGAGTAAGCCATGGCCGCATCCGATCACAGCATTCTCGAAACCGCCGCCCAATGGCTCGATCAGGGCCGCAAGCTGGCCATCGCCACGGTGGTCGAAACCTGGGGCTCGGCGCCGCAGCCCATCGGCAGCCAGCTGGTGATCGATGCGGAGGGCAACTTCATCGGCTCGGTGTCGGGCGGCTGTGTCGAGGGTGCCGTCGTCAGTGAAGCCGTCGATATCATCGTATCGGGAAAACCAAAGCTGCTGCACTTCGGCGTGGCCGACGAAACCGCCTGGAAAGTCGGCCTCGCCTGCGGCGGCAGGATCGGCGTCTATGTGGAGCCGGTGAATTGAAACGCGCGCTCCTCAACGATCTCCTTGGCGCCCGAGTAGATCGCCAGGCTGTCGCTCTCATCACCGATCTGGCCAGCGGCGGACAGCGCCTGG
>JANPCS010000382.1:0-5806 GCA_031431065.1 Hyphomicrobiales bacterium
CCAGCGCGGCCGTTCCCAGCCGAAGATCTGCGCGAATTGCGCGCCTTCAGCTTTCAGCCTCTCATAGAGCGAGGATTTGCGAATGCCACGCCCGGCCAAATGCTGTTCGCCCGGTTTGTAGCAGTAATACATGTGGTGATAGTCGGCGATGGCGACTTCATCGGTGAAATCCTTCGTCGCCCACTTGCCGAAGCGGCGCGGATCGAACTCGCGCATGTTGATTTCGGCCTGGCCATGCACCATCCACTGCGCCAGATATTTGCCTGCTCCACCGCCCTGGCAAATGCCGATCGAGGCGCCGCAATGCATCCAGTAGTTTTTGGGACCATGCGCCGGGCCTGACAGATAGACGCCATCCGGCGTGTGGGTGATGGCGCCGGAGACGATGGACTTGATGCCGGTCTGGCCGAACAGCGGCAGGCGCTCGGTGGCCTTCTCAAGCCACGGGATGATGCGGTCAAGCTCCGGAGCCTCGAGTTCGGATTCATAATCCCAGCGCGGCGGCTTGCCATCCCAGCAGACATGCGCGGTGGCGGTTTCATAGGGTCCGACCAGCACGCCGTTGGTTTCCTCGCGGAGATAGGCGTGGGAATAGGGATCGCGCACCACCGGCAGTTCCATCTTCAGATCGATCAGTTCCTGCAGCGGCTCGGTGATGATGTAGTGGTGCAGCATGTTGGCGTTGGGGACGTTGTGGCCGGTCCAGGCGCCCACCACATCGCAATAGGAGCCAGCGGCATTGACCACATGCTCGCAGTCGATGTTGCCGTTATCGGTGAACACCCGCCATTCGCCATTGGGCTTGAGCTTGATGTCGGTGACGCGGGTGCGGCGATAGATTTCGGCACCGAGTTTGCGGGCACCAGCCGCCATGGCGTTGGTGATGTCGGCAGGCGCCACGTGGCCGTCGGTCACCGTGCGGAAGGCGGCTTTGATGCCGAAGGTTTCGAGATAGGGATGATATTGCGGGATCTCGGAGGGACCGATGATTTCGCATTCGTAGCCGGCGAGCCTTGAGATGCCGTAGACATATTTCAGCCAGTTCACTTCCTCATCGGTGGTGGCGAGCCGGAGCCCGCCGCAACCATGCCAGGACACCGCATGACCGGTGCGTTTTTCGAGATTGGCGTAAAGCTCGGTGCCATAGGTGTGCACCTTGGTCATGTTTAGCGAGCCGTTGAAATGCGGGCACTGGCCCGCCGCATGCCAGGTGGAGCCCGATGTGAGCTCGGCCTTCTCGATCAGCACGATGTCGCTCCAGCCTTCGAGCGCCAGATGGTAGAGGAGGCCGACCCCCATCACGCCACCGCCCACCACCACCACACGCGCCTGCGACTTCATCCGAGGTCTCCGAAACTGTTGCGGCAAGGATACCGCGGCTCAAGGTCCAGCGCATCCTCTTCAACCGTCCGGAGCGGAATTCAAGGGCAAAGGGGGCATGGGGGTGGTGAGTGCAGCTCAACTCCATGGCTTTCCCTCTTCGCGAAGCGGGGAGGGTGGCTCGCGCAGCGAGCCTGGTGGGGCCGGTGCTCCGGGCGAAGGCCCCCATCCGTCACGCGACGAAGGCGTCGCGCGCCACCACCGGATCAAGTCCGGTGGCAGGCTCTTCCCCACCCTTCGGGCGGAGAAGGAAAACAAATCAATAACACACAGGCGATGTCAGTCCGGCGGCCGCCATGAGCTGGCAGACGAGGTTCACGTAGTCGTGGCGCTGGCCCCAGAACAGGGCGCCGAAGATGAGGGGGGCTGCGGCACCACTCGCCATGTAATATACGAGGTTGCGGACGCTATCAGGGTCCCAATAGCCGGCGTCGTCCCACTCGGCGCCGATCACGTGTTTTTCCCATTGGTAGTCGTCGCGGGTCAGCGTATCCAGGGGTTCGCCAAGCCCCAGGTCCTCAGGGAACATCCTGGCGTGGGCGCGCCAGAAATGCGCCGCAGCACCCAGCAACGTTCCGAGCACGATGAAGGACACCACAAAGGCGATGTAGGCGAATTCGGCCATGCCACCTTTATAGCAGGGACGGATTACCTCAAGGTTTAAGGGCTTCGTACAGCACCAGCGCCGTGGCGATGGCGACGTTGAGCGATTCAGCACCCTCCTTCATCGGGATGCGGACGAGGCTTGAGCACGCCTTGGCGGCTTGTTCCGTAAGGCCCTTGCCCTCGCTGCCCATGACCAGAAGCGTGGGCTGTTTGTAGTCGCGGCGGTAGGATTGCGTTGCAGTCAGATGCGTGCCGATGGTTTCGCCGGGCCAGGCCTTGGCAAGGTCGAGGAAGGCTGCGAGTTCAAGCTTGACCAGCGGCATGGCGAAAATCGAGCCCATGGTGGCGCGCACGCAGTCCGGCCCCCAGGGATCGCAAGACTGGCCAATCAGGATGATGCCTGCTGCTCCAGCGGCATCCGCCGTGCGAATGATGGTGCCGAGGTTGCCGGGATCGCGCATGTCTTCGAGCGCCACCCAGCTGCCTTTGGGATCGGCGGCGGGGCGCATTCGCTGGCGGAAGACGGCCAGTTGCCGGGGCGAATTCTTCTGGGTGCTTAACGAGCCCATCATCTTGTCGTTGACATGCATGAGGGCCGCCTTGCCCCAGGGTTCGGCATGGCTGGTGGTGAGGAGGTATTCCGGTTCCCAGCCTTCGCGCCGGGCGCGGTCGAGGACCTTTTCGCCCTCGGCGATGAACAGGCCGTGGTCCTGCCGGTGCTTTTTTTCCACCAGCGCGCGAATGAGCTTGATGGTGGGATTGTGGGGGGAGGTGATGGTGAGCATGACGAACGTTATAGAATGGGGTATGGAGTGGGTCCATGAACATCATTCCCAATATCCGCACCGGCATTTCGGTTTGCCCGCATGATTGTCCCTCGGCCTGCGCGCTGGAAGTGGAGTTGCTGGATGAGCGCACCATTGGGCGGGTGCGCGGGGCGCGTGACAATTCATACACGCTGGGGGTGATCTGCGAGAAAGTCGGACGTTATGCCGAGCGCATTCATCATCCCGAGCGGCTGCTCTATCCCCTGAAGCGCAAGGGCCTCAAGGGCTCGGGCGAATTTACCCGCATCTCGTGGGATGATGCGATGGGCGAGACGGCGGAAGCTTTCCTCAAGGCCGAGGCCAAATATGGCGCGCAAAGCGTGTGGCCGTATTTCTATGCCGGCACCATGGGCTATGTGATGCGCGACGGCATCAACCGGCTGCGCCACGCCAAGGGCTATTCCAACATGTACGACACGTTCTGCGTGGCGCTGTCATGGTCGGGGTTCCTGGCGGGCACGGGGGCGGTGGCGGGTGTCGATCCGCGCGAGATGCAAAAATCCGACCTGATCGTCATCTGGGGCGGCAATCCGGTCAACACGCAAGTCAACGTGATGACCCACGCGATGAAAGCGAGGAAGGAGCGCGGCGCCAAGATCGCCTGCATCGATATCTACGATACCGGCACCATGAAACAGGCCGATATCAAGCTGCTCATTCGTCCGGGTACGGATGGTGCGCTGGCCTGCGCCATCATGCATGTGCTGTTCCGCGACCGCCACGCCGACCGTGAATATCTGGCGCAGTATACCGATGCTTCGCCGGAGTTCGAGGCGCATCTCGAGACGCGGACGCCGGAATGGGCGGCGAAGATCTGCGATATTCCGGTGGCCGATATCGAAGCCTTTGCCAAGTTGATCGGCGAGACGCCGCGCAGCTTTTTCCGCCTTGGCTATGGCTTCACACGCTCGCGCAATGGCTCGGTCAACATGCATGCGGTGTCGTGCATTCCGGCCATCACCGGCGCCTGGCAATATGAGGGCGGCGGCGCGCTGCACTCCAACAGCGGCATGTACCGTATGAACAAGACGATGATCGAGGGGCTGGATGTCAAACAATCCGGCATCCGCAGCATTGACCAGAGCCGCATCGGGCCGGCCTTGCTGAACGATCCTTACGACCTTGCCGGCGGGCCGCCGGTGATGGCGATGATCGTCCAGAACACCAATCCGGCCTCGGTGGCGCCCGACCAGACGAAGGTCAAGCAGGGGCTGGCGCGCGCGGATCTGTTCACCTGCGTGCATGAGCAGTTCATGACCGAGACGGCGGCATTCGCCGATATCGTGCTGCCGGCCACCATGTTCCTCGAGCACGACGATATCTATCAGGGCGGCGGCCACAGCCACCTGATGCTTGGCCGCAAGCTGGTGGAAACGCCGGGCGAATGCCGCAACAACCACGAGGTGATCTGCGATCTGGCAAGCCGTGTGGGCGCCGAACATGCCGGCTTCCACATGAGCCCGCGCGAACATATCGACTGGTGCCTGGTGAATTCCAAGCGGCCGGGGCTTGAGAAATTGGACGCCGAAAACTGGCTGGACGTGCAGCCGGATTTCGACACGGCGCATAATCTCAAAGGCTTTGGCCACGCCGACGGCAAATTCCACTTCCGGCCGCGCTGGGGATCCGTTCGCTACAAGGGCAGCCCCAGTTCGCTGGGGCCGGTCGAGCAATTGCCGGAGTTCCCCGATCATTGCGAGGTGATCGAAGAGGCCACTGCCGAGTACCCGTTCCGGCTGGCCACCAGCCCGGCGAGGACTTTTCTCAATTCCAGCTTCAACGAAACGCCGTCATCCTTGAAGCGCGAGGGCCGGCCAACGGTGTTCGTGCATCCGGATGATCTGGTGGCGGCGGGCCTTGTTGATGGCGCGAAGGTGAAAATTGGCAGCGCGCGAGGTGTGGTGACGCTGCATGCCAAGGCGCATCAGGGCCAGAGGCGGGGCGTGCTGATCGCCGAGTCGATCTGGCCGAATGAAGCTTTTGAGGACGGGCAGGGCATCAACACCTTGACCGGTTGCGACCAGCCCGCCCCCAGCGGCGGCGGCACATTCCACGACAACCGGGTGTGGCTCAAACCCGCCTGACTTCCGAACATGAACGGCGGATGAACGGAACCATCAGGTCGATTTCACGTTGTTGACGCTAGTATGCCCTCAAGTTCACATGATTTGAGGCCAACAGGCTTCTCCAAGGTTGAAAAATGTCGATGTCGCGAACTGCAATGATCCTGATGGCCGTGATGCTGGCCCTGGCCACCGCCGCCACCGCGGCGACTGCCTTTGCCGGTAGCCGCAAGAATCACTTCGACGTTTCGCGGCAGGTTGTCGAAGCCATCTATATCGCGTCCGACGCCACGCGCAAGGCAAGGCTCAAGCCGTTGAAATATCGCGATTTCCGGCCCGCTGCCGGTTTCAAGATTCGGGTCCGGCGTTAGATACCCTGCCCGCAATCAGATGCAGGCCAAATCCTGATCTTCGCCACAGACCTATCATCCGGTAGATGCAGGTTGCTTTGTCAATAGGCCGGATTTATGGTCGGCAATCTCTAGTTGGAGGACGCCCGTGGCATATCATTTCCGGTTTGTCAGATACTTCTGCCGGTTCGCTGCATCTTTCGCGGTCTTGATAATTTCCATTGCAACTCTGTCAGATGCGGTTCTTGCGGCTAAATGGCGCTCGACCGGACCATTCGGGGGAATTGTCAACCTGCTGGTGGTGGACCCGAAATCGCCTAAGACGATCTATGAAGCCAGCCCCTACGGCGGGGTGTTCAAGAGCCTTGATCGCGGCTCTACCTGGTTGATAGCCACGACCGGCCTCAGTGATCCGACAGTCTTCACCCTGGTTATCAACCCCGTAAATCCCCGGATTCTTTATGCCGCGGGTGGTAATGGCATTTTCAGAAGCACCGATGGCGCGGATCGTTGGACGATGATCAACCCGATGGTCAACGTGCACCAACTGTCAATCGACCCCAAGACGCCAAGCACGCTC
>JANPCS010000383.1:0-6496 GCA_031431065.1 Hyphomicrobiales bacterium
CACAGTCCTGACGGATGGCTTGCCAGCAGGCGAAAATTTCCCTGTTGCCCAGGGCTTGGCGCGTGGTGCTAAGATTCTGGCTGAGCTCGACCGGCTGGCCGAAACCGCGAGCAAGGGCGACACCGTGCTGTTCTATTATTCCGGCCACGGCACCAGGCAGCCCGACAACCCGGCCGAGCCCGAGGATGAGCCGGAGGCCGACGGCATGGATCAGGTGCTGTTGCCGTCCGATGTCGGGAAATATGATCCGATCAAGATGGCGCTCAAGAACGCCATCATCGACGATGTGCTGGGCCGCAAGATCGCGGCGATCAGGGCCAAGGGGGCCTTCGTCTGGGCGGTGATCGATGCCTGCCATTCCGGCACGGTGACGCGCGGCGATACCGTCACCCGCTCGGTCAACCCCGCCGATCTCGGCATTCCCGACAAACCAGTTGTTCCCGTCGATGCCGCGCGCAGCACCACGCGCCAGGGCACCCTGAAAGCCGCCGCGGCGCCGGGCGATGGCGGCCTCGTGGGCTTTTACGCAGTCGAATCCTATGACGAGGCCATCGAGCGTCCTTTCCCCGGCTACAACACGCCGATGGTGGGCGACGAGCAGAAACAGCGCATGGGCGTATTCACCTATCTGCTGCACCGTGCGCTGAGCCGCAACCAGGCCCAGACTTACCGCGATCTCGCTCAGGAAATCGTCGCCGAACTGAACACCGACGCAACCGGCGGCAAGGTGCCGCCACCGGTGTTCGATGGCGATCTCGATGCCGCCGTCCCCGGCAGCGACGCGGCGCGCCTGCCGAATTCCGTCAATGGCATCCTGAAGGAAGATAAGTTGACGTTCCCGGTTGGCGCCCTTCAGGGCTTCGATACCGGCGCCACGCTCGCACTTTATGCACCGGGAAAGCCCGAGACCATCATCGGCCATGCCGAGGTGGTGCAAGCCACCGCCGTCACCGCCACCGCCGAAAACATCACTTGGACTGAGGGCACGACTGCCCCCGATACGCCGACACTCGCCGCCGTGGTCGAAACCCCGGCAATAAATTTCCGCTTCGTTGTATCGCCGCCGCCTGCCGCCGACTTCACCGATGATGCCCAAGTGGCTACGGTAAACACCGCCCTCGCCGGCAGTTTCAAGGATGGTGCCGAGGCGATCGGTATCGAACTGGGAGAACCCGGCAATCCCGATGCCGATGTACTGCTGCGCGTGAAGGACAAGCGCCTGTGGGTGGTTCGGCCTGACCGGCCATGGGTCACCGAACCCGGCGCCTATAACGAGACACCGAGCCTCGATCTCAATGCCGAAGCGCTGGCTTCCGGCCTCAAGACCGCCGTGTGGAGTCTGGCGCGCGCCGCGAAACTCATCCGTGTCACATCGGCACTCGATTCGGCTGGCAGTCCGGACGACGGGATCGGCATCACCGCCGTGATGGCTCCGTCGCCTGCGCCTGACGCCAAGGCCGCCTGCAAGACTGATGAAGTCCCCGACACTGCCCAGGCCTCGCCCGTCTCGCCAATGCTGCCGGCTGCGGCTGGCAACTGCGACTATGTGCAGATCGATGTCTCGAACGACAGCGACATCGATTATTACATCGCCGGTTTCTATGTCGATGCCCTGGGCGGTGTTGCAGCCATCCCGTATTCGACCGCCAAGTCCGGCTGCGTGCGCCCGCTACCCGCCGGCACGGGAAAGAAACTTAGCTTCAAGTTCTGGATCGACACCTGGGACGAGAAAGCCGGAAAACCTTCAACCACCGGCGCCGAAAACTTCGTGATCCTCGCCGTGCCCAAGGATGGCTCGGGAGCGGCACCCCGCCTCTGCGCCCTGACCCAGCCTACGCTGACAGCCATGCAACAGACGCGCGAAGTTTCGGCGGGCGCCACGCGCGGCTCGAAAAAGAAGCTCGATGCCCTGATGAACGGCGTTCAGGGGGCCGCCACCCGTGGCGCCAGTGCGGCACCCGAAGACGGCGGCCCGGCCATGAGCGCCAGACTGTTCGTGTTCGACGTCAAACCCTGATCAGGGTTTGTAGGTCCAACCGCTGACGATCCTGTCGCGCAAGGCCAGTGCGGCATCGGTCTTGGCCTCGTGGAGCATCTGCACGGCCTCAACGCGCCACCCGTATTGCGCTGTCAGCCAGGCGGCCTTGGCCAGGAAACTCGCCTGGCTCGTACCGGTAACGGGTGAACCCTCAGGCCACGCATCGGCGGTGCGGAAACGCACTTGCAGCCTCTGGCCCTCGGAGTCGGTAATGATGACCGTGAACTTCTGTCCCAATGAAGGGCCGATCCCGATCTCGCCGAAGTTCGACTGTTCGACTTTCATGGTCTTGAGAACCTCGCCGTTGACCTTCTGAAATGTGATGCCATAGGGCGCCTTGCCGCCCTCCCAGGCCAGCCATAGACGATCGCGTCCGGCCATGATGATATTGGAACCGCGGATCGCCATCGGCATCTTGAGGGAGGAGCCCTTGGCCGCCATGTTTTCAGGCGTCTGTTCGCCTTCTCCCGAAAACACCCCGGCAATGGCCGTCAATATCCCGAGCGTACCGTCGCCTGTGTCGATCTCGCCCTTCAATTCAAACCGCGCCAGTCCCTGGCCCAGCATCATGGTGGTGCCGTCACCCAGTTCGATGCCGACCTTACTCTTGGGATCGCGCACGAACACTACGTCGCCATCGTAGAGTGGCATCATCAGCTTGGCGGAAATCTCGGAGCCATCGCGGATCACCACGGACTTCGCCGCCGCATCGGCACCCGCCAGCTGCATCTTCACCAGATAGCCGGCCGGTGCCCGCTCCCCGGCGCCAGCACCCGCCGCCGCCATCAAGAACATCAGCACACTGAGCAATACGGCTTTCAACTTACAACTCCGCCTTTATTACTTAAAAATGGCACGCCAGCGGCGTTTTGGAAGTTCGCTGGCCAATTGCACCAGTGAATCGATCAATTTGAACAGCGAGAATCCGGTGATCGCCGCCGCCACCACCTCGAACCCGGTTGCCACCCCATAGAGCCGCGACAGCACGATCAGGACACCCAGTGACACAAGCCCGATGCCGAGGATCGCGGCAACCCCGATCAGGTAACGCGCGAAGGCGGCGAAGATAAGGAAAACCAGCAGCGCGATGATGTTGCGCAGCAGTGGCGGGGCGGGCTCCACGCCTGTCAGACGCTCCGCCTGGACGATGCTGTTGGCAAGGATCATCGAGCCTGGCATGGTGCCGAGCGGCGTCTCGTGAACATCGCCGCTCTCGGTATAACTTGCGCCGATGATCACCACCCGGCCGGCAAACGGGTCGCGGTCAACCTCACCCGCAGTCTTTGCTGTGCCATCGGTGAAACTCACCAGCTGTCCGGCACTGATCCGCCGCAGCCCAACGACCGGTCCCTCGGGCCCGGCGATCCGCATCGACGCTTTGGCGCTGGGATTGCCGCTGAAGATATACGGCAGCTGCGCCGATTGCTTCTGCACTTTGGGCCATGGCAAGGGCGCGGGCTTGCCGGCGCCGCATTCGGCCGTCACCCGGCTGGCAAGGAATTGTTCCAGTCCAGCGGCTTTCGCCTCATCACGCGCGAAGTGCCCGGCGGTCACCAGCGCCGCTGACGGATAGGCCGTGCCGGAAGCGCCATCGCACACCGACTGCCACATCTTGATGGCTCTCACGACACGATCCGAGCCGATGTCGTTCAGCGTCGTGACCCAGCGGATGTTGGCTTTCTCCGCCGTGGCGTTGTCATAGGGTGAAGCCACCGCCGATGCCGTATACCCGGCACCGCCATCGCCCGAGCCGGCATTGCGTGCAAACCCGATTCTGCGCACCAGCATCAGCAGCGGTGCATCGGTGGGATAACTTGACAGCAAGGCGAGAAGTGCCCGATCGGCGGGCGTGCTCGCATGATCCATCGACAAATCGAAATCGAGCAGAATGGCCTCGGGCCCACCGCTGCCCGACAGGCGCACCAGTTCGGCCAGGGCCGCATGCGGCGTTGCCCCCTCGCCGCCCCAGGCCGACCTTGTCTCATCGTCGACATCGAGCAGGGTAACGGGAAGGGCGCCCTGGGGCACCCCCGACAGGATCAGCGATACCGCCGCCAGGCGGTCGGAACTGACAAAGCTGTCATGGGTATCGACGATGCGGCCGGCAATTCCCGTCAACATGAAAACCGCCGCCGCCAGCACGATGACCAGCGTTATCGCCCGCTTCTTGCTGGAAAACGACTCTTCGATCAAAGTGCTGACGGCGATGCGCATTTTGCAAAGCTAGCGCGTTTCCCGGAAGACAGAAAGCCCCGGCCTGGCGGGCCGGAGCTTTCATGATCGCTCCAGCAAGTTTCTATTCTTCGCCGGCGGCAACGCCCTTGGCACCGAAATAGGCATCTTCATAGTCGAGGCCCACGGCCCTGGTGCCGGCGGATTCCGCTTTCTTCATGACTTCGGCGAACTGCGCCTTGCTTTGTTCGAAATTCTTGACGCGCGCCGAGGCATCGACAGGGTACATGTAGTTGATGGTCGACCGGTCGGTGGCCGAAATCGCCGTGTTCGAGGCCGGGATGAAGCACTTGCTCTTGTCGCCCTCGACATAATACTCCGCCGGGAAGGAATAGAGCATCACCGACTGCGCATCGAAATCGGTCATCATCAGGTCCTCGCCGCTGAACGGCGCCATGTTGAACTTGATGGTCTCCTCGTCCCAGTTGTTGGGCGGGCCGCTCAAGTACTTGGTGATGAACTCCCAGTTGAACTCGTTGCCGCAGGTCGAAACCGGGCTCTGATGTTCATGCAGAAGGCCGAGCGCGTGGCCCATTTCATGCAGGATGATCCCGGTCGCCTCCGGGTTGTCGAGCACCGCCGGATCGGCCTTGTCGAAATCCTGCAGGTTCAATGACGGCTCTTCCTGCGCCGTATAGACAACACTGTTCTGCCCCAGCTGCGACCAGTATCCGGGCTTGTCATAGGAAATGCGAATCTGTGCTTCGCGGCCATTGGGATCGCAGGTCCGCGGCTTGCCGGTCTTGCCGAAATCGAGCTTCAGACCCATGCCGTCATCTTCCGACCACTTGCGGCTGATTTCCGCCACTTTTTCATTGGTCGCCGGGTTGCCGCCCATGAAGCACACCCGCAGCTTGGCGAAGGATGGCGGCCATTGCACCAGGCGGCTGTACATGCCCTTGGCCTGGTCCGAGCCGTCCATCTTCTCGAGCCCTTTCATGCCTGCCATGACCCGCTTCTGGTAGATCATCGGCAAACCGCCCTTGCCCTTGGGGTCATGAGCCTGAGCTGACCCTGCAATGAAGAGTGCAGTCAGTGCCGCTCCGCAGCCCAAAGTGAAAATCTTGCGCGCCGTCATGTGTTCGTCCTCCGGAATGAAAGTCATAATGACCCCTGCTGGCCAAGCTAACACAGCCGGTTGCCGAGGCAAGACCCAAGCTGCCCCCGGACTGCGTTGAAACTTCGGTACTATTCCGGCGGTTCTGTGCCCTCTCAAGGCGTATGTGCGGCAGTGGGTTGGAACATGAACTCCGAGCCCGGCTCGTCACCCGCCTTGACAATGCGGCTGAATCCCGGCGTCTGGCCCTCGGTCAGGGCATTGGCGGCGGCGATCATCGCCGGTTTCACCTTCTGCTCGAACAATTCGCTCGCCGTGAAGGTCTGATCGGGCATTGCGGAGAGTGCATCGATCAGTGCCTTGGCAAACACCGAATGACCGCCGCCGCCGCCGTCTTCGACCGGTTCCTCGCCGCCCGACGCCATCAATTGCCGCGCCTTGAGGCGTGACGCCTTGGCGAGATAGCGTTCGCGTGCGGCAGACCCGGGCGCCGTTCCACTGGCCCCGCGCGACAGTCCGCCGGCATAGCAGGAATCGGAAATCACCAGCACCGATGCGGCATTCATGCGCTTCAACTCGCGGGTGATTTCATTGGCGTCGATCCAGCTGAAATCGGCATCCGGCTGGCCATCGACTGGCACCCAATAGGCGCCGAGATCGGGATCGTTCTCGCCGTGCCCGGCGTAGTAGATCAGCAGCTGGTCCTCCGCCGTCAGCCGCCGCCGCAGCTGGAACAGCATCTCCTGCACCTGCGCCTTGGTGGCATTGCGCAGGAACAGGTCAAAACGCCCCTGCCCGCCATCCATTTCAGTCGCAAAGCCAAAGCGTTGGCGCAGAACAGCGGCAATCGCTTCGGCATCGGCCAGCGGCGTTTTCAGCGCGGGGAATGCCGCATTCTCGTAAACATCATTGGCGATGATTAGTGCGAGTTTGCGGGCCGGTGCGGCGATCACCGGTTCGGCCGGCTTGTCGCGCAGTTTCAATTCGCCCGTCGCCAGCGTCTCGTAATTGCCGCCAAGCACCCGCAGCGCCACGCTGAACTTGCGATCCGCATCCGTGACATCGCCGCGAAACTGGCCATTGCCATCGACTGGCACCAGATCGCCGTCGACAATCGCCATGCGCGCCTTGGCTGCACCCGTATAGCGCGCCACCACGCTGATGCTTTT
>JANPCS010000384.1:0-4944 GCA_031431065.1 Hyphomicrobiales bacterium
CAGGACGATGCGAAGCGGACGCTGATGGCCGGCATCAGCGTGTTTCAGGGCCGCTACAACAACCAGGTGCCGCTCACCATGGCAGGCATGGTGATTGCCAGCGCGCCGATGTTCATTCTCTACATCGTCTTCCAGAAGCACTTCATCCGAGGCCTCATGGCGGGAGCGGTAAAATGATCACCATCGCCAACCATATGCTTCGCCTGACGTTGAACGAAAATGTCGGCGGCACCATTATCTCAATCGTGCACCTGCCCTCGGGTCTTCAAGTTCTCGGAAGTGTGCCATGGGATGCGCAAGAATGTCCGCTTGCGACTTTCGCGGCGCGCGATGAAAGCGAATGGCTGACGCGCTACACCGGCGGTTGGCCGCTGCTGTTTCCCAATGGCGGCGACGCCTGCGACTTTGATGGCCGCTTCCACGGCTTTCATGGCGAGGCGTCGATCAGCCCATGGCAGGCCGGCGTCGAGGGCAACACCGTCACGCTGTCGCGGCGCTTCTTCACGGTTCCCATTGAGATGTCGCGCACCATCTCATTGTCGGACGATGAAGTGATCATCGATGAGACTATTCAAATGACCGGAACCAGGCCGATCGAGGTGATGTGGGGCCATCATCCGACCTTCGGTTCGGATCTCCTGGGCGGGCCTATCGAGATTACCTCCGGCGCAGGCCGCGTCATCGCCGATGAGTCTTATGATCCGGCAAGCAACCCGGCACTTCCCGGAGCCAGCGGCGAACTCGGGGCGATGCCGGGAAAGCGCGGCGCGGCTGATATGGCGCATCCGGCCGCACCCCTTGCCGCATTGCTCTATCTTGAGAATTTCGAAAATGCCTGGGCCGCCATCCGCCGGCTGGACAATGCCATCGCGATTGCTCTCTCATGGGACAAGACTCGTTTTCCCTGCGCCTGGCTGTGGTACGAGTTGCGGGGAACAGCCGAGGCGCCGTGGCATGGCGGCGCCTCTCTTATTGGCCTCGAACCCAACACGACGCGTCCCGCCTCCGGCCTCGCACACGCCAAGGCGAGGGGCGGACAGTTGTTGAGGCTTGAACCGCACAGCAATCACACGGCGCAGCTCAGGCTTCGCGTCTTCCGTCCCCAGGGACCCATCCGGAGTTACGCGCCATGACCAGCCGCATTGCGAAACTCGAGGTTATCCCCGTCTACTCGCCAGCCAGTTCCGCCAATGACTTGGATGGCACCGCCGATACGGTGATTGTCAAGGTCTTCGATGAGGATGGCCGCTTCGGCTTCGGCGAGGCCGATGCGCCGCCGTCCGCCATCAAGGCCTTCATCGAAATGCCGGCGGCCCATCTGTGGAGCCGCAATGCCAGTGAAATCCTCATCGGCGAAGACCCGGTCGAGATCGCCGCACTCTGGCAGAAGTTCTATGACGGCACCTTCTGGCCCGGCCGCCGCGGCCTTGGCATTCATGCGCTCTCAGCTATCGACATTGCACTTCACGATCTGGCCGGCAAGCAGCTTGGCCTTCCCGCCTACAAGCTCATGGGCGGCGCGCGGCGTCAAAAACTCAGACCCTATTGCACGATCTACCCTGGCCTTGCGCAGGGGCGCAGTATCGGCGAATTGATGAAGGAGATCAGCCGCCAGTTTGAAGCCGCACTCAGGGCGGGCTTTCGGGCTGTGAAGATGGAAGTGCTCTTCTATGATCTGGTGAGTGACAGGGAACTTGTCGAACTCATCGGCGAAGGCCGCCGCATGCTCGGCCGCGACATTCTCATGGCAGTCGACTTTGGCTATCGCTGGCACAATTGGCGTGATGCGCTTTTCGTTCTGGAGAGAATAGCGGACCAGGACATTTTCTTTGCCGAGGCGGCGCTGCAGCACGATGACATCATGGGCCATGCCCGTCTGGCCGAGCGGAGTTCGATCCGCATCTGCGGCGCGGAAGCGGCGGCGACACGTTTCGAAATTCGCGAGTGGCTGACGGTGGGCAAGGTGGATGTGGTGCAGCCCAACATCGGGCGTGGCGGCGGCCTCACGGAAATCCGGCGTATCGCCGATTACTGCGAATTGATGGGCGCGGAAGTCGTTCCGCATGGCTGGAAGACCGGTATCACCTCAGCCGTGGGCCGCCATTTTCAAGCCGCCTGTCCGGCCTCGCCGATCTTCGAATATGTCTCGCCGCATGTCTTCGACAGCCCGATGCGCCGCGAACTTATATCTCCCGAGCCAGCTGTGGTTGATGGCTTCATGGCGTTGCCCGAGGGACCGGGCCTCGGCATCGAACTCAATGAGGAGCTTGTGGCGCGCTGGCGGCGGGACGCCTAACGCACCCGGTATTTCTCGATCGTTTCATAGTTGAGCGACACGCCGAGGCCAGGCCTGTCGGGCACCACCACCCGGCCATCAGGGCCGATGGGGAAATCCTCGTTGGTCAATTGCCAGCGCAATGGCGACTGACTTGTCGAATACTCAAGCGGTTCATCGGCCCAGTGTTGCGACAGGAAGGCCAGGTTGGCGGCGATGGTGATGTTCGACTTGTAGCCATGCGTGACGACGCGGCGGCCCAGCCTCCGGGCCAGGGCGGATATGCGCATCAATTCAGTCAAGCCGCCCGCCATGGTGACATCGGGCTGTGCGATATCGATCTTGCCGCGCAGGAACGCCTCTTCGTATTCGTAGCGCGTTGTGAGACCCAGGTCGCCGCCACCGATCGCGATGCCATAGCCCTGGAAACGGGCGTGGCCGTCGAGATCGTCGATGGGCAGTGGTGCTTCGACCCATTGGAAGTCATTCTCCTTGAAGATCGGCATCAGCGGCAGGCCCTCTTCAGCCCGTGACCAAGCGGTCGCGGCATCGACCATCAGGCGGATGCCCTCGCCCACATGCTGGCGGGCGGTGCGGATCAACAGCGCCGTCTTGTCCAGGTCATCGCGCCAGAAGGGATCGGCGACGATCTTGATGGCTTTCAGCCCAAGCTTGAGGCCGCGGTCGATGTTCAACTTCACCGCATCGGGCGTTTCACCCAGCGGATAGACCGTGCCATAGGCCAGCAGGCTGTCGCGCTGCCGTTCGCCGAGCAATCGGCCTACACTCTTTCCGGCGAGCTTGCCGCGCAAGTCCCACAGCGCAATGTCGACAGCCGAGATGGCATGAATGACAACGCCGCGCCGGCCGTAGTAGCTGGTGAGATCATACATGCGCTCCCACAACCCTTCGACATCGGAAGGATCGGCACCGAGCAGAACTTCCTTCAGGCCCATGGCGTGGGTGTGAGAGCGCGGCGCATCGATAATGGCGCGGATCACCGTGGGCACGCTGTCGACCTCGGCAATGCCGCTGACCCCGGCATCGGTATGAACGAGGACGAGGCAATTGTCGTAGGACCCGTCGAAACTGTCCCCGGTCCATCCGGGAACCCTCAATTCAACAACCTCGATACCGGTGATTTTCATGGACGGAGCCTGCTGCCGTTGTTATGGGGATTCAGTAATTCTAAATGCCGGACCATAGTCCGGAAAACCAGAATGCTCAACTCAAGCCCTAGGGAATGTGCCGCATTGAAGCCGATGCGCCGAGCCGCCAGCAAAACCAAAACCGATACGGCCGGATCGCGGAGCGTGCGGCGGGCCGTCGATATGCTTGAATTGGTTCTGCAACGCGGCGAACCTGTGACCGTCGCGGACATCATCGCGACACTCAGGATTCCAAAATCCACCACCTATGAACTGGTGAAAACCCTCACGGAGGCGGGATATCTGGCGCCCTCCGGAAAGAGCAACGGGTTGTTCCTGGGCCGCAAACTCTATGAGTTGGGCATGGCCTATCGCAGCAAGGTCGATCTCCTGCGTGACGGCGGTGCCATTGTCGAGGAACTGCGCGACGAAACCGGCGAGACCGTGCAATTGTCGGTGATCGACAAGCAGCAGATGATGGTGCTGCTCAAGGAAGAAGGCAGCCGCCACCTGCGCATCATCAGCAACGTCGGTTCGCGGGTGCCGATCAACTGGGCGGCGGCCGGCCGCCTGCTGGTGTCCGACATGGACGACAAGAGCCTGACGGCCTTGCTCAAGGCGACGGTGCGCCCGTCGCCAACCGGCAAGGCCGCCACCGATATCGCCACGCTCATCGCGCAGGTCAGAAAGTTCCGCCGTCAGGGCTATGGCACGGAGTTGAACGAGGCCAACGAACATGCCGGCTGCATCGCGGCGCCGATCGTCGACACCAGCGGCCGGTGCATTGCAGCACTCAGCGTAGTCGTGCCGGAACAGCGCATGGCAAAACCGAACCGCGATGAACTGATCGCCAGCGTAACAAAGGCAGCCGCCCGCCTGTCGCGGCTGGTGGGCTGAGAGTCAGGTGAAGCTCGCGGCGTAGTGTTTCTGCAAGCCAGCAAGGAGTGTTGGCTCATCAAGCAATCCGCGCAGGTGAGCCTCGATCATCTCGCCTCCCATCTTCTGGAATGCCAGATAGCCCTGATGGCGCGGCCTGATCCAGCAGGCTTCCAAAGTGGCGAGCGTGTTGCGATAGCAGCCATCGAAGCGCCGGTTGACCGCTTCGTCGAGCCACACTTCGTGGCGCGCCGGTTGCCCATGGTGAAGGGCAAAGGCGTGTTGTGTTGCAGGCTCCGCGGCAAAGCGCGCATAGGCCAGGGCCGCGCCGCGGTGCTGACGATGGGCCGAAACACCAAGGCCGGTGCCTCCGATGGTCGAGCCGGCCGGGCCATTGGGTCCCGGAAAGTCATGGAAGCGCAGTGGGTGCCGGCGATCGGCTTCGGCATAGGTTGCATAGCAGTAGACCGCCGGGCAAAAGGCGAGATCGGCGCGCCCGGACATCTGTTCGTGCAACGCGATGCTGTCCCAGTCCAGTGCCTGTGGCGGACAATAGTTCAGCAGGCCGCGTAAGTGCCCAAGCACCTCCACCGCCGCGCGCCGGTCGGCAAAAGGCGCCTCGGGTTCCAGGGCGCAGGGCGAGCC
>JANPCS010000385.1:0-10206 GCA_031431065.1 Hyphomicrobiales bacterium
CCACCTGGATCGGCCATTCAACTGTGCTGCTCCAGACGGCGGGCCTCAACATCCTGACCGATCCTTTCCTGTCGCTGCGGGCCAGTCCGTTTCAGTGGGCGGGACCCAAACGGGTCCGTGCCGCCGCTCTCGGCGCCAAGAGCCTTCCGCCTATCGATGTGATCCTGCTCAGTCACAATCACTACGATCACATGGACCTGCCGGCGCTCGCTGATATCTCCCGGCATCACAATCCACATGTGGTGACACCCGTCGGCAATGCCCATTGGATCAGAAAAGCCTCAAGAAGCTTGCGGATCGAAGAGCTAACTTGGGGCGAGACGATGGAAAAAGGCGGCGCCAGAATTCACCTGACGCCGGCCTTCCACTGGTCGAAGCGCAGTCTGTTCGGCGCCAACACCGCGCTCTGGGGCGCCTTCGCCATCGAGACGCCGGGCGGTCTCATCTATTTCGCCGCCGACACCGGCTTCAGAGACGGCTCGACCTTCCGCGACATCCGCAGCCGTCTGGGCGCGCCGCGCCTGTCGCTCCTGCCCATCGGCGCCTATGAGCCGCGCTGGTTCATGAAACCGCAACACATGAATCCGGATGAGGCCGCCGACGCCCACATTAATCTCGAAAGCCGCACCAGCCTCGCCATTCACCACGGCACTGTGCAGTTGACCGATGAAGCCATTGACACGCCGGTGACCGCACTCCGCCAGGCCCTTGTTCATCGCAAGATTGATCCGAAGCGTTTTCTCGTGCCTGATGCCGGGGAAACCGTTTCGATTCCCTGAAAGTTGTTCCGCACCATGCTGAATCTCACCGCGCATTGGGCTGGTTATCTGTCGCTCGCCATTTTCATTGCCGCTTACGGGTTGGTGATTTTCGAAGAATCGACCCGCATGCGGAAGTCGAAACCCGTCATGCTGGCGGCTGGCTTGATCTGGGCGCTGATCGGCATTGCCTATGCCCAGGCGGGCATGCCGGACACGGCGCATGAGCAAGCCATCCACATCATCGAGGAGTATGGCGAACTCTTTCTCTTTCTGCTGGTCGCCATCACCTATGTGAACACCCTTGAGGAACGCCGGATCTTCGATGTGCTGCGGGCTAAGCTCGTCAATATGGAGTTCAGTTACCGTCAGCTGTTCTGGATCACCGGTGCAATTGCCTTCCCGCTCTCAGCCGTCCTCGACAACCTGACGACGGCCCTCATCATGGGAGCGGTCGTCATGGCGGTGGGTTCGCAGTCGCAGCGCTTTGTGGCACTTGGCTGCATCAACATCGTGGTCGCCGCCAACGCCGGCGGCGCCTTCTCGCCCTTTGGCGACATCACCACATTGATGGTCTGGCAGAAGGGCAAACTCTCATTCTTCGAGTTCTTCGCGCTGTTTCTGCCGTCTCTGGTCAACTGGCTGGTGCCGGCCATCATCATGCATTTCGGTATTCCGATGACCAAGCCCGATCCGCGCACCGGCCGTGTGCACTTGAAGCCAGGTGCGCGTGGCGTTGTGGTGCTGTTTGCCGCCACCATCGTCACCGCCGTCTGTTTCAAGAACTTTCTGCACCTGCCGCCGGCGCTGGGCATGATGCTGGGCCTTGGCTACTTGCAGATGTGGGCGTTTTTCCTGCAGCGCAAGGGCCACCGCCGCAACGACCATGACATGGTGCTCGACAGCTTCTCCCAGTTGCAGAAAGTCGAGTGGGACACGCTGCTGTTCTTCTTCGGCATCATCTTCGCGGTTGGGGGCCTCGGCGTGCTGGGCTATCTCGGCCTCGCCTCGCAATATCTCTATGCCGATCTCGGCCCCACCCCGGCCAACATCATCATCGGCGTGCTCTCGGCCGTCATCGATAACATCCCGCTGATGTTTGCGGTGCTGACCATGGACCCACAGATGAGCCACGGCCAATGGCTTCTGATCACCCTCACCTGCGGTGTCGGCGGCTCCATGCTGTCGATCGGCTCGGCGGCGGGCGTGGCGCTGATGGGCCAGGCCCGCGGTGTCTACACGTTCATGAGCCATCTCAAATGGTCATGGGCGGTGGCGCTGGGCTATGTAGCCTCGATCCTCGTTCATCTGGGCATCAACGCCAGCCTGTTCTGACTCAGTGGTCGTCGCCCTTTTCCTTCTTGGTCTGGGCCATCACCTTGTCGATATAGGCGAGGAACAGCGCCGAGACCACAAAGGCCATGTGCATGATGGTGAGCCACATGATTTTCGAGTCTGTGAACTGAGCGGAGTTGAGGAACACCTGCAGCAAGTGGATCGACGAGATCGCCACAATGGTGGAGGCGACCTTGATCTTGAGGGAACCGGCGTCGATCTTGCCAAGCCAGTTGACTTCGCCCTCGGCATTGTCGAAGCGGCTGACGAAATTCTCGTAGCCCGAAATGATGACCATGACGATGAGGCTGGCCACCAGCGCGGCATCGATCAGCCCCAGCATCTTGAGGATGGTATCGGTCTCCTCGAGCACGAAGACCTTGGTTGCAAAGTCGAAGAGCTTCTTGGAGAAGGCCACGCAATAAAGCGCCAGCGCCGCCGTGAGCCCGAGGTAGAACACCACCAGCAGCCAGCGCGAGGCGAGGATGATCGATTCGATGAAATGCTCGAGCTTCTTCATGACCAAGGGACCCGTTTTCGGATGGGTCTCTGATACCTCATCCCGATGCGTTGGCAAATGTTTCAGATGTCCACGGGACGGACCGCCGGAGCGGGCTCCGGCATGTCGTTGCGGGTCTTCCACAGCGAGTAGAGGATGCCGCCCGCCAAGACCCCGACAGTGACCGCCAGCGACAGCGCCGTGTCGATCTTGATGCCCATCGGTACCAGGAAGATCTTGATGCCCACCAGCACCAGGATGGTGGCCAGCGAGTACTGCAGATACTTGAACCGGTGCATCGCCGCGGCCAGCGCAAAGTACAAGGCACGCAAGCCCAGGATCGCGAAGATGTTGGACGTGTAGACGATGAACGGATCCTGCGTCACCGCGAAGATCGCCGGCACTGAGTCGACCGCGAAGATCAGGTCGACGAATTCGACGATGATCAGCGCCACGAACAATGGCGTGATGAAGGTCGCGAGCTTGCCGGTCTTGGGATCGATCTGCTTGATCGTGAATTTCTCGCCATGCAGCTTTGCCGTAACGCGGAAACGCTTCTTGATGAACTTCAGCATCCAGTTGTCGTCGAGCGTCGGCTTCTCATGTGATGTCTTGAACATCTTTATACCGGTGAACACCAGGAAGGCGCCGAAGACGAAGAGAATCCAAGAAAACGACATGACCAGCGCCGCACCGAGTCCGATCAGGACGGCGCGGAACACGATGACCCCGAGGATGCCCCAGAACAGCACCCGGTGCTGATAGATGCGGGGGATGCCGAGGAACGCGAAAACCGTGGCGATGATGAAGATATTGTCCATCGCCAGCGACTGCTCGATCAGATAACCGGTGAAGAATTCAAGGCCAGGTTGCGCGCCTCTTGCCCACCACACCCAGCCGCCGAAGGCAAAGGCAATGGCCATGTAGCCGGCATAGAGAATGAAACTCTCCTTGGCCTCGATCTCCTTGTTACCCTTATGCAGGAAGCCGAGATCGAGAACCAGAAGTCCAACGACGACGGACACGAAGATCAGCCAGAAATACGCTGGCGTGCCGAGAAAGTTTGAGTATAGCGCTGCCTGGACCAATTCCATTGCCGGACCCTTTGCCGAGTGTTGCCATTCAGCGGTTCCGACATCGCGAGGAGAAACCTCGCCAGAGGGGCCCGGCGCCGCTTCTGGCGAAATGGGGCCAATTGCGGCAAGTTCAAGTCGCGTGCGGATGAAACTTTGGTAATCTGCCGGGCGAGAGGAGATTCGATGCGGACCAGCAAGGCGATCCAGATCGTCACCTGCCATGCCGAGGGCGAAGTGGGCGATGTCATCGTGGGCGGCGTTGCGCCGCCCCCGGGCGATACGCTCTGGGAACAGTCGCGCTTCATCGCCAGCGACGGCGCGTTGCGGGCCTTCGTGTTGAACGAACCGAGGGGTGGCGTGTTCCGCCATGTCAACCTGCTGGTGCCGCCGAAGAATCCGGCGGCTGACATGGGCTTCATTATCATGGAGCCCGAGGACACGCCGCCGATGTCAGGCTCCAATTGCATTTGCGTCGCCACCGTGCTGCTCGACACAGGTATCGTGGCCATGACCGAGCCCGAAACGCGGCTGGTGCTGGAGGCGCCGGCGGGGCTGGTCGAAGTCGTAGCCCAGTGCCGCGATGGCAAGGCGCAGTCGATCACTCTCAAGAATGTACCAGCCTTCGCCGATCGCATTGGCGTGCCGCTTGAGGTCGAAGGCCTCGGCACGTTGAGCGTCGACACGGCGTTCGGCGGCGACAGTTTCGTCATGGCCAATGCCAGGGCGCTGGGCTTTGCCGTGACGCCGGACGAGGCGCGCGACCTCGCCGTCATCGGCCGCCGCATCGTCAAGGCCGCCAACGCGCAACTGGGTTTCTCGCATCCGGACCTTCCCGGCTGGCGGCATTTTTCCTTTGCCTTCCTGACCGGTGAACTCGAAACCGTCGACGGCTGCCTGTCGAGCCGCAACGCCTGCGTCATCAAGCCGGGGAAAATCGACCGCTCGCCCACCGGCACCGGCTGCTCGGCGCTTATGGCGGTGCTGCATGCCAAGGGCCTGCTGCTGGATGGTCAACACTACATTGGCCGTTCGATCATCGAGAGCCGATTTGTGGGCGATATTGCGGGCTTCACAACGGTCGGCAACCACGCCGCCATCATCCCCACCATCACCGGCCGCGCCTGGATCACCGGGCAATCGACGTTGATGCTTGACCCGGATGATCCATGGCCCGATGGTTACAAAATCTCCGACACCTGGCCGAATGAGGGTTGAACCGTGATGATCGCCGCAATCTTCAGCCCTTGCCGGGCTGTTGGCCTCCCACGCCAGGGCAGTTTTGTTCCGCTTCGATCCCGGCCTGTCGAGTCTCGAAAATCATGCTTCCGGTGGAAAGCCGAACCCGCTACTCATGTCCTCGCCCCTTGCAAGCGGGGATAACGATAGCAAGGAAAATTCGCCATGAATCTCGTACAGTTCGTCGATGTGAAGGGTAGGCGCCGTGTTGGCCTGGTTGTGGGCGCCAGCATCATCCTGGTGACGAAAGCGCCGACGACGCTCGCGCTCGCCCGCCTCGCTTTGGTCGAGGGCAAGAAACTTGCCGCCATGGCTTCCAGCCTTGCTGGCACCGCGACCGAAGACTATGCGGCCGCATTGAAGGAAAAACGCATTCTCAACCCCGTCGATCATCCCGATCCGGCGCATTGCATCATCACCGGAACCGGCTTGACGCATCTGGGTTCGGCTTCGGCCCGCGACGGCATGCACAAGAAGCTCGCCGGCGCCGCAGACGAACTGACTGACAGCCTCAAGATGTTCAAGTTGGGTCTCGAGGGTGGCAAGCCCAAAGCCAAAGGCGAGGCCGGTGTGCAGCCGGAATGGTTCTACAAAGGCGATGGCTCGTGGCTGGTGGCGCCCGGCCAGCCGTTGCCCAAGCCCTCCTTCGCATTGGATGGCGGCGAGGAGCCGGAACTTGCCGGCCTCTACATGATCGATGCCAAGGGCCGCCCGGTGCGCTTGGGCTTTGCGCTCGGCAATGAATATTCCGACCATGTCACCGAGCGCCAGAACTACCTCTATCTGGCGCACTCGAAGCTGCGCCACTCGGCAGTAGGTCCCGAAATGATCATGGGCA
Organism: Hyphomicrobiales bacterium; assembly: GCA_031431065.1. Classification (GTDB taxonomy): domain Bacteria; phylum Pseudomonadota; class Alphaproteobacteria; order Rhizobiales; family Aestuariivirgaceae; genus Aestuariivirga. Next base: position 5,743 of record JANPCS010000385.1, read on the forward strand.
AAATTCCGGACTCGATCGAAGGCACGAGCCGCATCCTGCGCAAGGGTGCTGTCATTTGGGAGAAGCCCTTCCTCACCGGCGAGGCGAACATGAGCCACACCATCGCCAACCTCGAATATCACCACTTCAAGTATGATGGCTTCCGCAGGCCCGGCGACCTGCACATTCATTATTTCGGCACCGCCACGCTGTCGATTGCCGATGGCATCACGACCGAGGATGGCGATGTCTTCGAAATTACCGCCGCACCCTTTGGTGCGCCCTTGCGCAATCCGCTGAAAGCGATGAAGCCTGCTTACAAGCCCGATGGCGTCAAGGCTCTCTGAGGCGATGCCTGCCTCTTTCATCGCGCTCGATTGGGGCACGACGTCCTTCCGTGCTTATCAAGTTGCCGTTGATGGCACGGTCATCGATAAGATCTTGGCGCCGCACGGCATCCTCTCGGTCGCCGATGGCAATTTCGAAGCGGCCCTCGAGGCCCACATCGGTGCGTGGGACACGATGCTGCCGGTGATGGCGGCCGGCATGATCACCTCGCGCCAGGGTTGGATCGAACTGCCCTATGTGCCTTGTCCCGCCAGCGCCGCTGATCTGGCAAAGGCACTGCATCATCACACGACAAAGTCGGGCCGCCGCATCGCCTTTGCAACCGGGTTGAGCTATCGCAGCCCTGACGGTATGCCTGACGTGATGCGCAGCGAGGAAGTGCAGGTGTTTGGTTCGCTTGATCTTGGTCTCGATCACTTCGTGACGCCCGGCACGCATTCCAAGTGGATCACCACCGAGGGCGGCCGCATCGTCCGCTATGCCACTTATGTCACCGGCGAGGTCTTCGCGGCCTTGAAGACTCACACCATCCTCGGCCGCCTGATGCAGGGCGGGCCGGATGACGAGCAGGCTTTCGCGCGCGGCGTCAAGGCGGCGCTCGATGATCCGGCCGGCTTCCTGCATCGCATTTTCTCCGCCCGGTCGCTTGGGCTGTTCGGCGAATTGGCGCCCGAGTCGATATTGTCCTATCTCTCTGGCCAGGTCATTGGCACGGAAGTGGCCCATGCCATCCGCGACAATCCCCGCGATGCCGAATACGTTGTGCTGGCCTCGCCCGGCATCGGCAGCCGCTATGTCAAGGCCATCGCCATCGCTGGCTTGAAGGTGCGCTATGGCGATCCGGAGGCCATCGTCAAGGGGCTGACCATCATTGCAAAACATGCGGGGTTGATCCGATGACCTTCGAAGATGCAGCGAAGACCTGTGGCATCATCGCCATCCTGCGTGGCGTGAAGCCATCGGACGTGCTGGCCGTTGGCAATGCGCTTCATGCGGCAGGTGTCCGCATCGTCGAGGTGCCGCTGAATTCACCCGATCCCTTCGTCTCGATTGCCGCACTCGCCGATCACTTCAAGACACGCATGGTGGTGGGGGCCGGCACCGTGCTCGACACGGCGAGTGTGGACAATCTCAAGGCAGCCGGTGGCGTGATTTCGGTGTCGCCCGACTGCAATCCCGCAGTCATCGCCCGCGCCATCGAACTAGGCCTCGTGCCGCTGCCGGGAGTCTTCACGCCAAGCGAAGCCTTCACCGCCATTCGCGCCGGCGCCACGTACCTGAAACTTTTCCCCGCCGAAGCCGCCAGCCCGGTGACGGTGAAGGCCTGGAAGGCGGTGCTGCCGAAACACGTGCGTATTTACGCCGTGGGTGGCGTTTCGCCGGCCAACATGCAGATGTGGTCCGATGCCGGATGCGCTGGCTTCGGCATCGGCTCCAATATTTACAAGCCGGGGAAAAGTCCCGAGGATGTGGGGCGATCCGCCGCCGAATTCGTTACCGCCTGGAACGCATTAAAGAGGAATTGAAAATGAAAGTTGCATTGGTCACGGGTGCCGGCTCAGGGATCGGCAAGGCAGTGGCGCTGGCCTTCGGGCGCGAAGGCTATGGTGTCGTTCTGGCCGGCCGCCGCGCCGATGCGCTCGATGCCGTGGCAAAGCTGATCGGCCCCCATGCGCTGGCCGTGCCGAGCGATGTTTCGGACCCCGCCTCGGTGAAGGCCCTGTTCGCGGCGGCGAGAGCCAAATTCGGCCGCCTCGACGTGCTGTTCAACAATGCCGGCACGGGTGCCCCCGGCACCATCATGCTCGAGGATATCTCGGTCGAGATGTGGCAGAACGTGGTGAATGTCAATCTCTCGGGCGTTTTCTACTGCATGCAGGAAGCCTTCCGCGTGATGAAGGAGCAAAATCCCAAGGGCGGCCGCATCATCAACAACGGCTCGATCTCGGCGCATGCGCCACGGCCCAACTCGGCGCCCTACACCTCGACCAAGCACGCCGTCACCGGCCTCACCAAGTCCGGCTCGCTCGATGGCCGCAAGTATGACATCGCCGTCTGCCAGATCGACATCGGCAACGCCGGAACCGACATGACCGAGAAAATGAAAACCGGCATGCCGCAAGCCAACGGCGGCATGGCGCCGGAACCGACGATGGATGTCGAGAACGTGGCGCGCACCGTCCTCTACATGGCTTCTCTGCCCTTGGAAGCCAACGCCCAGTTCGTCACCGTGATGGCGACGAAGATGCCATACGTCGGGAGGGGGTAAGGCCTCTTCAGTTGCCGTCTTCGGGCAGCCTTGGCAGTGGGTGGACGGCAATGCCTTCTTCGATCAGCGCCTTGGCGTCTGCGGCTGTCGCCTCGCCATAGATGCCGCGGTGCTCGGCTTCCTCATAGTGGATCTTGCGGGCTTCCTCGGCGAACCTGGGGCCGACATAGTCCGCCGTCTCTTCCACATGTTTGCGCATGTCGCGCACCATCTGCATCATCGCCGCGAGCCGGGGATCGACAGGACCGGCAACCATCGTCTTGACCGGCTCAGTGCGGGTGTTCAACCTGGCTGAGATGCCAGGCGCCATCAGTTGCTTTTCGACTTTCACCGAGCCGCAGATCGTGCAGGACACAAGTCCGTTCAGCGCCTGGGCGTCAAAGCCGGCGCTGTCGCGGAACCAACCATCGAAATCGTGGCCTTTGTCGCATGTGAGGTCGTAGCGGATCATGGCCTTGACGTAGCAACGCTGCTGCCGGGTTTCAAGTTTTCAAGCTCATAGGCCCGGTCATGCTTGAGTGCCGGAAGCCGCCGCCGGGTCTCCGCCACTTGCCCCAAGTCGAGATCGGCGATCAGCATTTGGGGTTCGGTTCCGCCTTCCGCCAGCACCTCGCCCCAGGGCGAGACGATGAGCGAATGGCCAAAGGTTTCACGTCCCGATTCATGGCGTCCTCCTTGTGCTGCCGCCAGCACGAAGCTTGCCGTTTCGATGGCCCGCGCCCGCAAGAGCACATTCCAGTGGGCCTGTCCGGTCGGCACGGTGAAGGCCGAGGGCACGGTGAAAAATTCTGCGCCCGCTTGTGCTAAGGATCGGTAAAGCTGCGGAAAGCGCATGTCGTAGCAGATCGTCAACCCCAAGACGCCGAACGGCGTTGCCGCCAGCACGGCACGCGAACCAGCCTGATAAGCCGCCGACTCGCGCAGGCTTTCGCCGGTCGGCAGGTCGACGTCGAAGAGATGTATCTTGTCGTAGCGCGCGGCAATCGAGCCATCGGGGGCAAACAGCAGAGAGCGATTGACGAGTTTCTCGCCCTCGCCCTTCAACGCCAGGGAACCGGCGTTGAGCCAGACACCAAGCTCGGCGGCCAGCGTTGAAAATCCGGCAACGCTCTGATCTTCATGTTCTTGGCATACCAAAGACTTCAACCGCGGCCGGTCAGGTTCGAGAATGTTGGTCATCTCCGGCGTTGAGATAAACGCCGCACCTTGCGCGTGGGCCGCACGGATCATCTCTGAAGCATCGGCCAGATTGCGGGCCATGTCGCGGCCCGAGCGCATCTGGATGACGGCGGCGCGAAAGCTCACGCCAGTTGCAGCAGGTGATCAAGCCGCCCGCGCCGGTCAAGCTCATGCAGGTCATCGGACCCGCCAACATGCGTCTCGCCGATAAAAATCTGCGGCACGGTATAGCGCCCACCTGCCTTCAGCATCATCTGCTGACGGAGCTCGGGAGTGCGCACGTCGATGTCGGTGAAGGCCACGCCCTTCTTTTTCAGCAACGCCTTGGCGGCGTGGCAATAGGGACAATAAGGCGTTGTATAGACGGTGATATTGGGCAGTGTCGACATCATGCTGTCAAATATGTATCTTCGCCGCAGCCTGGACAAGGGCAAAACTGAGCAGCGACACCTTCGCCGCACCCGCCGCCTTGAGCACCAACGCACAGGCCTCGGCGGTGGCACCGGTGGTGCGCACATCGTCGATCAGCAGCAGGTTTCTGCCAGCAACGGCCGCCACTGCCCCCGGCACCACGATGAAAGCTCCCTTGACGTTTTTGCGCCGCGCCGCGTGATCGAGCCCGACTTGCGACTTTGTCCGCTTGGCGCGCAGCAGCACGTCCGCTCGCCACGGCTTGGCTGAAATCCTGG
>JANPCS010000386.1:0-11674 GCA_031431065.1 Hyphomicrobiales bacterium
AACACCGCCGCCGTCTTCAAAGCAGAACGGGAACGGCTAAGCAACGGCCTATAACTTATCAACACAGCTGACGAGGGAACTAATGAAGAAGTTTGCAACTATTCTGACGTGCTTGCTCCTGGGTACTGGAGCAGCCTATGCGGCTGGCACACACGCCGGCGGACACGATGGCGCCATGGCCGCGGGCCAACCGGGAAAGAAGTCCGAGATAACCCGTGTCATCAAGGTCACGATGACTGAGACCGAAGATGGGGCGATGGTGTTCTCGCCCGGGCAGTTCAAAATCAAGAAGGGCGAGACGATCCGCTTCGCCATCGTGAACAAGGGTGAAACCGATCATGAGTTTGTGCTGGATGACCAACCGGGCATGGAAAAGCACAAAGCCCTGATGGAAAAGTTCCCGGAAATGGAACACGCCGATCCGAACTCCATCCGGCTTGAGCCGGGTGCCAAGGGTGAGATCGTCTGGAAGTTTTCAGCTTCTGGAGAGTTTCAATTTGCTTGCCTTATCCCAGGTCATATGGAAGCCGGAATGCAAGGCCCGGTCCTGGTCAATTAACCCGCACTCCAAAAAAACAGGAACACGACGATGAAGACTGCAAAGTATATCCTTGCCGCAACAACCTTGTCGCTTATGGTAACTGGCGCCTGGTCAGCAGAATTCACCAAAGGCGTGGTGAAGAAGGTGGATTTGAAAGCCAAGAAAGTCACAATCATTCATGAAGAGCTCAAGAGCCTTGAAATGCCAGCGATGACCATGGTGTTTCGGACCGCCAATGACGACATGCTGGCGTCCCTCAAGGATGGCCAAAATATCGAGTTTGTCGCGGACCGGTTGAACGGGAAGCTGACTATCACAGAAATAAAATAAACCGGCCGATTGTTGCGCCGGCAGATTGTGGATATCTGCCGGCGATACCTGAAGGCAGGAAATGGCGCTGTGAGCCGCCACGCAAGGATCGACCAATGCCGGAGGCAAGACTCTTCGATACGCTGAATGCGATGCTCGCCGGTATGGGGAGCGAAGCAAGAAGTATCAGCGCCACGAGAGCAGCGGTCATCCAGTGAAGGAACCAGGTTGTCATGTATGGTACTTCCGCTGTTAGTCTTGACCGTGGATGGCTCTAAGATTGGCGATGACATCGGGTGCATCCCATTCCGTGGGGCCGATGAGACGCGCGACTTCCTGGCCCTCGTGATCAAGAAGCAAGGTGGTCGGCAAGCCATTGATTGCCAGAGCACTCATGACGGTTTGTTCGTCGCCGCGGTAGAGCGCCAGGTTCTTCAGGCCATAGGTGTCGTAGAAAGCCTGCAACTGTTCGAACCCGGCCACGTCCACGGAAAGCGCCACGACGGTGATGTGCGAATCCCTTTCGAGAATTAACTTGAGCCGGTCGAGAGCGGGCATCTCCTTTCGACACGGCGGACACCATGTCGCCCAGACATTCAAGAGAACGTGGCGTCCTTTCATGCCGGAGAGGCTGGCCGGACTTCCCTTGCTATCCGAGAATTTGAAATCGCCGATCGCGCGTGGTTTCGCCCGCTCTTGAAGAAGAGGATTGACCGATACCAAGGTCTTGAGCGAAGCAATTCCCGACTGCAAGGCGATGGGAAGCAACACCAGTCCCGCAAGTATCAATAGGCTGCCCCATCGTTTGTTCATCCATACCTCCCGTCATGTCCTGGCGCGGCCACTCCCAAGCTATGGAGCCGGGAATGGATCGCCGGTTCTTCCGCTCACCCAATATCCGGCGAGGCCCATCCATTCATGCGCTGCAAGGTCTGCGGCGGCAAGTCCGCCGGCCAAGCTCTTTGAAGGCGTCAAGCTCAACGGTAGCGATCCGGAGGCCTACTTGCGCAATGTCTTGACCCGCATCGCCGATCACAAAATCAATCGCGTCGCCGAGCTGCTGCCGCGGAACTACCCGGCAAACCCATCACAAGCCCGAGCCGCCTAGTCCGCCGGACGCTTACTGTCAGTCCGCTGCAGCCTCCAGCAAGAAGCTTCGTAAATTCACGGCGTTTCATGTACACTGTCCATTGGTCTTGAATTGAACGAGGTCAGCGGCCGTTCATATTTTGCGAGAGCAAATACCCCGGCCACATCGATCCCGCCCCGATGGTGGGGAATCATCGCCCTGGCAAAGTCCACGCCGGGGTAACCTGTCGCGGGTCTCATGATGCCTTCCATCGCCATGTTTCCCATGTCATCGGGGGAACGGAGCGAGGCGTTGAGGACGGAAAAGACATACCCGCCCAGAAGACGTGCGGCCACTCCGTCGAGGAGGCACTTCTTGTTCATCGGTGATTTCCCTCTTTCTGCAATTGCGCGGAAACTCAGAGTTTGATCACGCGCAGCCGCAGGGCATTGCCAACGACACTGACTGAACTCAGGGCCATTGCCGCTGCTGCGATGATTGGCGAGAGCAGCAGGCCGAAAGCCGGATAGAGAACACCGGCCGCGATGGGTACGCCAGCGGCGTTGTAGATGAAGGCGAAGAACAGGTTCTGCCGGATGTTGTTCATGGTAGCCCGTGACAGGCGCCGGGCCTTGACGATCCCCATGAGGTCACCTTTCAGCAGGGTGACACCGGCACTTTCAATCGCGACGTCGGTGCCTGTTCCCATGGCAATGCCGACTTCAGCCGTGGCCAGAGCCGGGGCATCATTGACGCCATCACCCGCCATGGCAACGATGCGGCCCTCGCGTTTCAGCTTGGCGACGACGTCGGCTTTCTGATCGGGCAGAACGTCTGCTTCCACTTCGGTGATCCCGAGCCTCTTCGCAATGGCGCTGGCTGTGGTGCGGTTGTCGCCGGTGAGCATGACGATGCGAATGCCAGCATCTCTCAATTCCTTGAGCGCTTGCGGCGTCGAAGCCTTCACCGGATCGGCGATGGCGATAGCACCCGCCGCCTTGCCGTTGACAGCGATGAAGATGGCGGTAGCACCGTCCTGCCGCAACGCCTCGGCGGCAGCGGCGAGGACTGCGGTGTCAATCTTCAGCTCGCCGAGGAACTTGGCGTTACCCAGCACGATGCGCTTGCGGTCCACCATGCCAATGGCACCCTTGCCGGTGGGAGAGTCGAATCCCATGACCTTGGCGAGCGGGATGCCGCGCGATTTGGCCGCTGCGACGATGGCCGCCGCCAACGGATGCTCGCTGGCTTGCTCGACGCTGGCCGCCAGGCGCAACAGCTCGGTTTCCTCGAAGCCCTCGGCTGGAACGATGGCTGTGACCGCTGGTTTGCCCTCGGTCAGCGTGCCTGTCTTGTCGACGACCAGCGTGTCGACTTTCTCAAAGCGCTCGAGCGCTTCGGCGTTCTTGATGAGAACGCCGGCCTGGGCGCCGCGGCCGACACCCACCATGATCGACATCGGCGTGGCAAGGCCCAGCGCACAGGGACAGGCGATGATCAACACCGCCACGGCGGCGACGAGACCATATGCAAAACGCGGCTCCGGCCCCCAGATGGACCACGCGGCAAAGGCCGCAACCGCAATCAGAATAACCAGCGGCACGAACCAGCCGGATACCCGGTCGGCAAGGCGCTGAATCGGTGCCCGGCTTCGCTGGGCGTCGGCCACCATCTGGACGATGCGGGCAAGCATGGTATCGCGGCCCACCTTCTCGGCCTTCATGATGAAACTGCCGGAAGCATTCAGCGTGCCGCCGATCACTTTGGCACCCGGCTCCTTGCTCACAGGCAAGGATTCGCCAGTCACCATGGATTCATCGATCGACACATGGCCTTCGGTCAGCGTGCCATCGACCGGCACCTTCTCGCCGGGGCGAACGCGCAACTGGTCACCTACGGCGATGTGGTCGATGGAGATTTCCTCGTCATTGCCATCGTCTTTCAGGCGCCGGGCCGTCTTGGGGGCGAGGTCGAGCAGGGCCTTGATGGCACCCGAGGTCTGTTCACGGGCGCGAAGCTCAAGCACCTGCCCGAGCAGCACCAGGACGGTGATGACCGCGGCCGCCTCGAAATAGACGGCAACCGCGCCGTCATGTTCACGGAATGTGGCGGGAAAGATATCTGGAGCGAGTGTGGCGACGACGCTATAGATCCATGCCACGCCCGTACCCATGGCAATCAGCGTGAACATATTGAGGTTGCGGGTAATGAGAGACTGCCAGCCACGCACAAAGAATGGCCAGCCCGCCCACAGCACGACGGGTGTGGCCAGCACCAATTGAATCCAGTTTGAGGACTGGCGGCTCAGGATCATCATCAGGCCGGTCAGATGCCCACCCATCTCCAGCGCAAGAACGGGAAGCGCAATGACGAGACCGATCCAGAAGCGGCGCGTCATGTCGATCAATTCGGGGTTCGGTCCCGTATCCGCGGTCGCCAGTAGAGGTTCGAGCGCCATGCCGCAGATCGGGCATGAACCAGGACCCGCCTGGCGGATCTCCGGATGCATGGGGCAGGTGTAAATGGCATCCTTGGGCTGGGCATCCGCGGCAGCCTTGATCAATTCAGGGTCGAGATATTTCGCCGGGTTGGCGATGAACTTGGTACGGCATCCGGCGGAGCAGAAATAATAGGGGTGCCCGCCATGTTCCGCCTTGAGCGTCGTTGTATTCGGGTCGACGGTCATGCCGCAAACAGGATCAATCGTGAGCAGGGCCGTAACCGGGGCTTGTGCTGACATCGCCGTCATGCCGTGTTGGGAATGGTCATGGCTGGAATGCTTAGTCATGGCCATGCCCGCCGCAACAGCCTCTGGCGCTTGAATCAACCGCGGCCTTTGCCTTGGGTTGCTTGGCTTGCGAGGCACCGCAGCATGCGGCCTCGTTCGCTTTGGCACGAGCCGGGTTGAGCGTGAAATCCGGCTCTACCTGCTGTCCGGCGTTGGTTTTTCCACCGCACCCGCAGCCGTGTTCATGTTTGGAATGGTCTGCCATCGATATTCTCCTGGACAAGCAGTTCATGCGATGGCATCTCATATAGACCTTCCAACGGTGGTAAGGTCAAGCGATAATTCCGAGGAAAATCCGGATGCAAATCGGAGAAGCGTCCGCCGCATCGGGCGTATCGGCAAAAATGATACGTTATTACGAGGATATAGGCCTCATTCCCTCCGCAACGCGCAAGGACAGCGGATACAGGCTCTATGTCGAACCCGACGTGCACCGGTTGCGATTCATACATCGCGCCCGGGAGCTTGGCTTCCCGGTCGCGCGCATCCGCGATCTGCTGCGATTGTGGAATGACCGCAAGCGTCCCAGCCGGGAGGTAAAGAAACTTGCCGCTCAACACATTGCCGAACTCGAAGCACAAATTGCCCGCATACAAGGCTTGCGCGATACCCTCAAACATCTGGCCGACGCCTGCGACGGCGACAGCCGGCCGCATTGTCCAATTCTTCATGACCTGGCGGGCACCCACAAATAGTATACTCCAAAATTGCTACAACGAAGCGAGGTCCGCTCGATAGCGTATAAGTTGCTGCCAACTTCCGATGAACCAGTTCACTCTCTTGCGGCTGTTGGGCATGAGCCGGGAAAATCCGTGCCTGCGGCGGAAGTTGCGGCGCGGATCCGGCGATGCCGGGAGCCGCGCCGATACAGCAAGCCTGGTGCAAGCCGCATGTGTGAAGTTGTCCTGAACTCCCGAGGATCCCTCATTTGCCTTTTGCGTGCCCCGAACAAACTGCGGCCATCCCGGCAGCCCGTGCCCGTACTGATCCGGCTGATGGTCAGGGCAGCAGCACGGCGATAGGCGGTTTTCAGGAAGGGCCAGGTCTCGTTGATGTGGCAACGCCGATCATCCGGTTTCTGCGGCGATGGTTGCCGAGGCCCTTGACCCGGTGGCAACAGGAGCTGGCAGGCGAGGCATGGCCGGCTTGGCAAGTGGACCTGCTCACCAGAACCGTCACGTTCCTGTGGTTTCTGGCTGGCAGTATTGCCATGAGCCTGTGTGCCATCGGCATAATTGCCTTGCTGTGGAAACTCATCGGCCTCTAGCAGCCTTCGCCTGAGATGCAGCGGTGAAGCGTGGCCCGGCTTGTGACTTGCCGCGCGGAGACCGGCGCCGCTATTATGAAGCGCCGCGGCAAGGGCCAGGCGATGAAATGCTGAGGGTGGGTGAAGTGGCTAAAGTTCCAGTGGGCGTCGGTCCCAAACATCCGCAGGTCGTGGTTCTCGTCGGCGCCACGGGTGATTTGTCGCAACGCAAGCTGCTGCCGGGCCTGTTTCATCTCGTCAGTTCCGGCTTCATTCCAGGCTGCCGAATCATCGGACTCTCACTCGATGCAATCGATGTCGCGGGTTTTCGCGCGCTTGTGCGCTCGGCACTCGAGCGCTTCTCGTCCCGGAAACTCATCGAGGACAACTGGCTCGCCTTCGAGCAGATCCTCGACTACGTGCCGCTCGGCGCAGGTGCTGTGGCGCTCAAGGCCGCCGTCGAAAAGGCCGAGGAGGCGCTCGGACAGGACTGCCGGAGAATTCACTATCTGAGCGTGCCGCCCAACGCCGCGCTGCAAGTCGTGCAACTCCTTTCAGATGCCCAGCTCACCGAGCGCTCGCGCATCATCATGGAGAAGCCGTTCGGTACTAATCTCGAGAGTGCCGTTTCGCTGAACGCCAGGTTGCATCGGGTGTTTGCCGAGGAGCAGATTTTCCGGATCGACCATTTTCTGGGCAAGGAACCGGCCCAGAACATCCTCGCCTTCCGCTTTGCCAACGGGTTGTTCGAACCCATCTGGAACCGCAATTTCATCGACCATGTGCAGATCGACGTTCCAGAAACCCTCGACCTTGGAAAGCGCGTCGGGTTCTACGAACAGACCGGCGCCTATCGCGACATGGTGGTCACGCATCTGTTCCAGATCCTCGGTTTCATGGCGATGGAACCGCCCACCGCGCTCGAACCAGCACCCATCAGCGAAGAAAAGAACAAGGTCTTCCGCAGCCTGCTGCCGATCCGGCCGCAGGACGTGGTTCGCGGACAATATGCGGGCTACCGCTCTGAGGAAGGTGTCGACCCCGACTCCGATACCGAAACCTTCATCGCCTTGAAATGCTCGATCGATAATTGGCGCTGGGCCGGCGTACCGTTTTTCCTGCGCACGGGAAAACGCATGGCGGAGGGCCAGCGGATCATCTCGATTGCCTTTCGCGAACCGCCCAAGAGCATGTTTCCGGCGGGTTCACGCATCGGCGCGCAGGGGCCCGATCATCTGACCTTCGATCTTGCCGATGCCTCGAAAGTTTCGCTGTCATTCTACGGCAAGCGCCCGGGCCCCGGCATGCTGCTTGACAAGCAAAGCCTGCAATTCTCCATGAACGATACCGGCCTCATCGGCGAAGTGCTGGAGGCCTACGAACGCCTCATTCTCGATGCAATGCGCGGCGACCACACGCTATTCACCACCGCCGAGGGCATCGAGCGGCTTTGGGAGCAGTCATCGCTACTTCTGGAATCGCCCCCGCCAGTGCGGCTCTATGCACCTGGTTCATGGGGTCCGAAATCCATTCATCAGCTGATCGCACCCAATGCCTGGCGCCTACCCTTCGAGAGGGCATGGCGCAACCCGAACGCGTCCGGCGGTTGAGCTTCAATAGCGGATCATGCCTGCATCGACGTTGAGCGTCTGGCCGGTGATCCAGCGCGCGTCATCGGAAGCCAGGAAGGCAACGGCATCGGCGATGTGTTCCGGCTGGCCGCGCCCCGGCATGGCTTGCAGCATGCCGACGAAATCGAAGGCGTTGTTGTGTGGGCTGGCCTTGACGCCATCGGATTCAGTGAGGCCCGGGGCAACGGCGTTGACGGTGATGCCATGCTTGCCGAGTTCGGTTGCGGCGGCCCGGGTAAAGCCGATGACGCCGCCCTTCGAGGAAACATAGGCCGCCATGTTGGGCGTGCCGGCAAAGAAGGAGTTGGACGCGATGTTGACAATGCGGCCCTTCTTGCCGGCCTGGCGCATGGCATCCGAAACGGCGCGCGTCACGATGTAGGTGCCGGTGAGGTTCACATCGATGATCTTGCGCCAATGGTCGAGATCGATGTCGTCCCAGGCGATGAAGGGAACGATGGCCGCGTTGTTGATCAGGATATCCACCGCGCCGGTTTTCCCGACCAGCCTTGCCACCTGATCGGGCTTTGAGATATCGGCGGACACCGCGGTGGCGCCATGGCCGATGTCCTTGGCGGCAGCCGTGGCACCTTCGGCATTGACGTCACTGACGGTAACCTTGGCGCCGTCCTCTGCCAGCCGCTTGGCGATGGCCTTGCCGATACCCTGGGCGGCGCCGGTGACGATGGCGGTTCTGCCCTCAAGCCTCTTGCTCATGATGTGGTCTCCCTCATTTGTCCTGATCGATTGTGGCGATGGCTGCGGTGATGCCGGCACCCGTATCCGTCTTGTGTCCCAGCGCAGTGAGCGCGCCGCCCAGAGCCGCAAGGGCTGCAATGGCATAGATAGGCTGGGCCGTGGGGCCCATGTGGCCGATGCGCGTGAGCTTGCCCAGCGTTTCTCCGCGCCCCGACGACAGCGTCACGCCATACCGCGCGCGGGCCTCGCGGCGCAGTGCGGCTTCGTCGATTCCGTCCGGTGTGCGCACGGCGGTGCAGGTCGGCGAGGCAATGTCCTCGCGCGCGGCCCAGAGGCCGAGACCCATCGCCTTGACACCCGAGCGCATGGCGCTCGCGGTGAGCGCGTGGCGGGCCCAGACCTTCTCCGGTCCCTCGGCGAGATAGAGATCGAGTGCCGCATTGAGGCCGTTGATCTCCGCCACCGACGGCGTGAAGGGGAATGGCTGCCTGGCATCCCAGGCATGTTCCCAATCGAGCAATGACAGCATGGAGGCGCGCGGCGCCGCGGGGTTGGCCTTCATCCGCGCCCAGGCACGGTCACTGATGGCACACAGTGTCAGGGCTGGTGGAGCCCCTAAGCACTTGTTGGGGCCGGTGATATAAATGTCGGCGGAGCAATCTCCCGGATTGGTGTTCATGCCGCCCCACGAGGACACCGCGTCAACGATAAGATAGGCACCGTGTCTGGCCGTGAGCGCGCCAATCTCGTTGATCGGGTTCAGCGTGCCGGACGGCGTATCGTGATGGCAGACCGAGACGATGCTGATCTCCGGATGTTTCTTCAGCATCGCGGCGACGGCATCGGGATCGATCGCCTCGTTGTAGGCAACTTCGATTTCCACAAGGTTCGGCGAATAGCGCTTGGCCCAATAGCCGAAGCCCTTGCCATAGACTCCTGACGCCAGATTGAGCACCGTGTCCTTTGATGTGATAATCGAGGCGGCGGCGGCTTCAAGGCCAAGTACCGGTTCGCCATGAAGAATGAGTGCCGGGCTCCTGGTCTTCAAAGCCTTTGCGGCTTTCTCCGCGACGCCCTGATAAAGCAGTTGGAAGGCCGGGTCGAAGTCGTAGAGCACCGGGCGGGCAAGCGCCAGCAGCACGTCGGGATAGGCATTCACCGGCCCCGCAGTCAGCGTGATGACCGGGTTCTGGCTTTCGGCATAGCGCATGAAATGCTCCTCCCTCAGACGTAGAATTGCGTGCCGGTCTTGTAGGTCTTGTAGTTCTCGAGATCATGCGAATACATCAGGTCGGCACCGAGATCCTCGGCCATCTTCTTGACGCGCCGCATGGATTTGACACCGGCCACGGGATCGATGTGGAAGGAGGCCTGGTTCAAGGTTTCAAGACTCTTCTGCGTGTAAGCGCAGTCGATGGTGAAAAGGATGGGCTGGCGCGTGCCAAATTCGACCAGCAGCGAGTAGTGGCCGATCGAATGGCCGGGCGTGGCGATGAGCTTGACGCCCTTGGCGAGTTCGACGTCGCCGGTGATCACCTCGAACGTCGAATTGGCGCGTGTGGTACCGGGCAGCAATTGTGCCGTGACGCCGCGCGCCTCGGCGGCTTCGGCCGAAAAACTCAAATCCGAATAGCCAAGATGCTCGAAGGGTTCGGGGTTACAGGCTTGCGGCACTTCGAGCGCGTGGCAGATTTTCTTGGCATGCGGGAAATATTTGTTGCCGCCGCAGTGATCGAAATGAAAATGCGAATTGACGACGACGCCAACGTCCTTCGGTTCCAGCCCGATGAGCTTCAACGCGCCCGGGATGGTCTGATCCTTGGACTGGATCGGCTTCTCGAAGGGCAGCACCTTCATCACGTGGTCATAGTCATAACCGGTATCGACCAGGAAGCGGCCATCCTTGTGTTCTACCAGTATCGAATACACCGGAAAGCGGATGTCGCCGGCGGGTCCGCGATTCCAGAACACATGGTAGCCGTCGATCACCAGTGTGCCGCCATCGAGCAGGTAGACTTTGGTATCGGACATGGTTTCCTCCTTGCGAAATGTTAGCGGGCACCGCGTTGATAGGGAAGGCCAAGGGCCGCGGGCAGGCTTGCCCGGCGGCCGAAAAGAACCAGCATCAGCATCACCGCCGTGAACGGCAGCATGTTGATGATATCAGTCGGCATGTTGATGCCGGCCACCTGCATGGCGGTGGTCAGCGACAGGCACATGCCAAACAGCACGGCACCGGCGAGCACCCAGACAGGCCGCCCGCGCGCCAGCATGGCGAGAACGATGCCGAGGAAGCCGGCACCGTTGGTGATGAATGGCACAAAAAGCCCAGCCCCGATGTTGGCGAGATAGGCGCCACCTATGCCGGCAAGAGATCCGGTGGCTAGAACCGCGACTGTCCGTGTACGGATGACATCGACGCCCGCCACGTCAAGTGCCGCCGGCTTGTCGCCTGCCGCCTGAAGGTTGAGGCCAAGCTGCGTGCGGCGGTAGATGAAGCTCATCACCAACACCAAGATCACCGCAAGGTAGACGATCAGATGATGCTTGAATAGGGCGGGGCCGACGATGGGAATGGCGCTCAGACCTGGGATGACCGTGATGTCCGCCGCGGGCAGCCGCGGATAGGTGCGCGAGAACTGGAAGTGGTGGGCGAGCGCGGTCAGGCCTTCGAGCCCGAGTGTTAAGCCGATTCCAATCACGATCTGATTGAGCCCCAGCCGTACGCACAGCAGCACCATGACCATCGCAACGGCACAGCCCGCGAGCCCGCCGGACAAGAATCCGAGCCACAGTGACCCGCTCAGGTAGGCGCCGAGGAATCCGCAAAAGGCCCCGGCGATCATCATGCCTTCGATGCCGATGTTGAGGACTCCCGCCTTCTCCGACATCTGTTCGCCAATACCCGCCAGCAACAGCGGCACCGCCGCGGTGATGGCACCGAACAGCAACGCGCTGAGAAAGACATCTGTAAACAGGCCAGACAAATCCTTCAGGCCTCCCTGACCGCAGCCCGGCGCTGCGCGATATACTCCGCGAGCGCCAGGACGATGAGCGTGATGGCAACGAACACCAGCGTGAAATCCTGCGGCACGCCCAGACGCCGCGCGGCACTTTCGCCGCCGATCGACAGGACTGAAAACAGGAACACGAAGGCAATGGCGGCAAAGCCGTTCATCCGCGACAAAAACACGACGGGGATGACGGCCATGCCATAGGCCGGGTTCCAGTCGGCACGGACGTTGCCATAGACTCCGAGGATGTCAACGGCACCAGCCAGACCGGCGAGCCCCGCCGAGAGCGCGAACACCGAGATCGTGAGCGTCGGCACATTCAAGCCGGCATGCAATGCGGCCCGCGGATTGGCGCCGACAACGCGCAGTTTCAGGCC
>JANPCS010000387.1:0-2265 GCA_031431065.1 Hyphomicrobiales bacterium
ATCCGATCCTCGAGTCCTGGGCTGCGTCATCCGACCTGCCGAAGCCCTATACATCCGGCACCTGGGGGCCGTCCGCCGCCATAGCGCTGATCGAACGCGATGGCCGCACCTGGTATGAGGACCAATTATGATTGAAGCAGAACGGATATTCGAGGCGCGAGGTGCTCTGGCGCAAGGGCTGGCCAGCGACGTGGCGGACGAACTCCGCCGCGCCATCGCCGCCAAGGGCAAGGCAACGCTGGCCGTTTCCGGCGGTTCGACGCCGAAGCTGTTCTTCGACAAGCTCTCGGAGATCGATCTGCCGTGGCAGCGCGTGACGGTGACGCTGGTCGATGAGCGCCAGGTGCCGGAATCAAGCGAACGCTCCAACGCCCGGCTGGTGCGTGAACATCTGCTGCGCAACAAGGCCGCCGCGGCGCACTTCGTGCCGCTGTTCGAGAATGCCGCCGCCGACTCTTCGCTGCCCTTCGATGTCACCATCCTCGGCATGGGCAGCGATGGCCATACCGCTTCGTTCTTCCCCAAGGCCGACCGGCTGAAGGAAGCAATCGACAGCGGCACATCGCGGCGCCTGATCGAGATCACCGCACCAGGGGCTGGCGAACCGCGCCTCACTTTCACGCTGCCGGTTCTCGAAGCCTCCGGACGCCTGGCGCTGCATATTGAAGGCGCTGACAAGAAGCAGGTGCTCGACAAAGCCCTGACCGATGGCCCCGAGGAAGACATGCCGGTGCGCGCCATCCTGCGCAGTGCTACACCCATGACGCTCTATTGGTGTCCTTGAACAGGAGACTCGAGATGTCCGTGACCTCAAGCATTTCCGCCGTCACCGAGAAGATCGTTCGCCGCAGCAAGGACGCGCGCCGCCGCTACCTCGACAAGATCGATCAGGCGGTGGCCCACCAGCCGAAACGCAAGGCGCTGGGCTGCGCCAATGTCGCGCACGGCTTTGCCGCCTGTGGCCCGCAAGACAAGGATATGCTGCGCAACGGCTCCGGCCCCAACATCGGCATCGTCACATCGTATAATGACATGCTCTCGGCGCATCAGCCCTTCGAGACCTATCCTGAATTGATCCGCCGCGCGGCGCGTGAAGGCGGCGGCACGGCACAGGTGGCGGGCGGCGTTCCCGCCATGTGCGATGGCGTGACACAAGGCGAGACCGGCATGGAACTCTCCCTGTTCTCGCGCGATGTCATTGCGCTGTCGACCGCCGTTGCGCTGTCGCACCAGATGTTCGACGCGGCGGTTTACTTGGGCGTCTGCGACAAGATCATACCCGGTCTGGTGATCGGCGCCTTGTCGTTCGGCCACCTGCCCGCCGTGTTCATTCCGGCGGGACCGATGACGAGCGGGTTGCCCAATGACGAGAAGGGCAAGATCCGTCAGCTCTATGCCGAGGGCAAGATCGGCCGCGATGCGTTGCTCGAAGCCGAGTGCAAGTCCTATCATGGCCCCGGCACCTGCACTTTTTACGGCACCGCCAATTCCAATCAGATGCTGATGGAAATCATGGGCCTGCATCTGCCGGGCTCGACCTTCGTCAATCCGGGAACGCCATTGCGCGAGGCGATCACCGTTGAATCGGCAAAGCAGGCACTGGCCATTACAGCACTCGGCAACAATTACCGCCCGATCGGCCGCATCTATGACGAGAAGGCCGTGGTCAACGGCATTGTCGGATTGCTGGCCACCGGTGGCTCGACCAATCACACCATTCATCTGGTCGCCATGGCGGCTGCCGCGGGTATCGCCGTCACCTGGAACGATTTCGCGGAATTGTCGCAAGCGGTGCCGCAGATGACCCGCATCTATCCCAAGGGCAAGGCCGACGTGAACCACTTCAATGCGGCCGGCGGCATGGGCTTTCTGATCCGCGAATTGCTTTGCGCCGGCCTGTTGCATGAGGATGTCTCGACCATCATGGGCAGCGGGCTTGGCAACTACACCAAGGAAGCCAGGCTCGGGGCGTCGGGCGAACTGGCCTACGCCGATGCGCTTTCCGTATCCGCCGATGAGAGCGTGCTGCGCGGCTGTGGCAAGCCGTTCCAGCCAACGGGCGGCTTGCAGGTGCTGCAAGGCAATCTCGGAACTTCCGTCATCAAGACCTCGTCGATTCCGGCTGACCGCCATGTCATCGCGGCACCGGCCCGCGTCTTTCACGCCCAGGAGGAATTGCATGCGGCGTTCAAGGCGGGAGAATTGAACCGCGATGTTGTAGTGGTGGTGCGCTTTCAGGGACCCAAAGCCATCGGCATGCCGGAA
>JANPCS010000388.1:0-29708 GCA_031431065.1 Hyphomicrobiales bacterium
CTCCCCGACGATTGCCAGGGTCTTTCCGGCGGGAATATCGAAGGTGACGTCGATCGCCGCATCGACGTGACGGCTTGCGAGTCCGGCAAGTGCTGCCTGGAGTTTGCCGGCGATGGTATAGCGCACGTGGAGATTTTTCACGCTGAGAAGGTTCATGGCTCAGGCCGTCTCAAGCAGGTGGCAAC
This sequence comes from Hyphomicrobiales bacterium, assembly GCA_031431065.1. Lineage (GTDB taxonomy): Bacteria > Pseudomonadota > Alphaproteobacteria > Rhizobiales > Aestuariivirgaceae > Aestuariivirga. The sequence goes on from JANPCS010000388.1 coordinate 186, forward strand.
GTGCCCAATGGCCCGGCCCGCAAGCGATGTCCTCCGGCCGCGTATTGCAGCGTTCGAACAGCTGAGCGCAACGTGGCGCGAAGATGCAGCCCGCCGGTGGATTGCGGAGATTGGGCACATCGCCCGATATCACCGGCAGCTCGCGGGTGGCCTGGCGGATGCGGGCTGGATCACACGCGATGAGGGCTCGCGTATAGGGATGCTGCGGCCTCTCGAAGATATCGCCGATCGGCCCTTGCTCCACGACTTCGCCGGCATAGAGCACGACAACCCGGTCGCAGATCTCGGCGACCGCGCCCAAATTGTGCGAAATGAACATGATGGAGCAGCCGATCTCGTCCCTGATCTCGCGCAGCAGATGCAGGATCTGGGCTTCAAGCGTCACATCAAGCGCGGTTGTGACTTCATCGGCAATCAACAGTTCCGGCCGTTGCAGGAGACCCATGGCGATGGCGATGCGCTGGCGCATGCCGCCCGAGAACTGGAAGGGATAGTTGCCCAGCTGATGCACGGCATCGGGAATGCCGACGCGCGTCAAGGCATCGCTGGCCTTGCGGCGCTTGTCGCCGGTTGAACCGTTGCCGCGGTGCTGGATGTCCACCATCTGCTGGCCGATGCTGCGCACCGGATTGAGCGAGGTCATCGGGTCCTGGAACACCATGGCGATGCGGCTGCCGCGCAACGCCCGCATGGCGGTTTCGGAGAGCGTCAGCAGGTCTTGCCTGCCGAACAGCAATTGCCCCTCGATGATGCGCGCATTCTCGGCCAGAAGCCGCATCACCGCCAGCGACAGGGTGGATTTTCCCGACCCGCTCTCGCCGACGATGCCGGTGATTTCGCCCTTTGGAACCGCAAACGAGATGTTGCGCAGCGCCTGCACCGGAGCCCCACGCGACGCAAAGCTGAGCGACAGATTGCGGATGTCGAGGACCGTATCCGTCACCGCATGCGCCTGAGCTTGGGATCGATCATGTCGCGCAGGGCTTCCCCGAGGAAAGTAAAACCAAGCGTGGTGATAATCAGCGGAATGCCGCCTGAGATCACGATCCACGGCGCGATCTGGATCAGCGTATAGCCTTCCTGCAACGTGCGGCCCCAACTGGGGGCAGGCGGCGGGATGCCCATGCCGAGATAGGTGAGACCCGCTTCGAGAGTGACGACCGAGGGAATGTCCATGCTGGCGACGATGAGCAATGGCCCCACCACATTGGGCAGCAGATGGGCGAAAATGATGCGCAGCCTGGATGCTCCGAGCGACTCGATGGCCTGGATATATTCGGAATTCTTGATGGTCAGCGTGGCGGTGCGCGTCAGCCGCGCATAAGCGGGAGTCTGGATGACGATGACCACCAGCATCAGGGTTGTGACGCTGGCTCCCAGCAGCGTCACCACGGTCAATCCCAGCATCACCGTCGGGAATGAATAGATCGAGTCGAACAGCAGCATGAGCAGATTGTCCAGCCAGCGCGGGCCATAACCGGCGATCAGTCCGAGCGTCATGCCGAGGACCAGTGCGATGGCAATCGTCGAAATGCCGACGGTGAGCGCGATGCGGCTGCCGGCGATGATGCGCGAGAGGATATCGCGGCCGAGATTGTCGGTGCCCATCAGGTGCGTGAGCGACGGCGCCTGGAACTTGTCCGGCACGTTGATCTTCAGGGGATCGTATGGCGTGATCCATGGCCCGAAGATGCCGCAGAACACGACGATCAGCACCAGCACCAATCCCACTGTTCCCATGCGATCTTCCATCAGGCGCCGCGCCACCCGTGTGGCAAAGCCGGGCGTTACCGCCAGCGGCATGTCAGAGGCCGGCGCGGACACGGGGATCCAATCTGGCAACGAGGAGATCGGCAATCGGCATGACGAGGGCGAAAAGCGCCACCGTCGTCAGCACGCCGCCTTGCACCACGGGGAAGTTGCGCATGCTGGCGGCATCGAAAATCAGTTTGCCGATGCCCGGCCTGGCAAAGATCGCTTCGACGAAAACCGCACTCGACAGCAGCCCGCCAATCGCCACTGCCAGCAGTGTGATGGTCGGCAATATGGCGATGCGCAAGGCATAGTCCCTGATGATCTGCAGTTCCGGCAAGCCGAAGGCCCTAGCCGTGCGGATGTGGTTTTCGCCCATCACCTCGAGCATCGAGGCGCGCACGATGCGGGCCAGATAGCCAACCCAGCCGAGGCCCAGCGCGAAGGATGGCATGATCAAGTGCACGGCTTGATCGCCCCAGTCGCCCTTGTCGCCAGCCCCGATCACCGGCAACCAGCGGAGTGTGATGGCAAACAGCAGAATGAGATAGATCGCCGTTACGAAACTTGGCATTGAAATGGTACCAACCGAGATCACCCCAGTGAGCTTGTCGATGAAGGAATTGCGCTTGACCGCCGACAGGCAGCCGAGTGGAATGCCCAGAAGTGCCGCCCAGCCAAGCCCAATGCCGATCAGTGCCAGCGTATAGGGCAGGTTCTCCATCACCATCATGGCGACCGGCCGCTTGCTCCACATGTCGGTGCCGAGATTGCCCTGCAACAGGCGCCCGAAGAAGGTGCCGAGCTGCACGATGATGGGGTCATTGAGGCCCAGTTCCTCGGTGATGCGGGCCCGCATTTCGGGCGTGGCGCGCGACCCCAGCATGATGGTGGCGGGATCGCCGGGGATGAATTTCAAGGCTGAAAACAGCATCACCATCGAAGTGATGAGGATCAGGATCGACAGGCCGATGCGCTGGATCGCGTAAAACAACATGTGCGTATCGGAGGTCCCCGATGTGAAACGGGCCGGATTTCTCCGGCCCCGCGATGGCGTCAGGCTTTGCGCACCAGTTCGGCCAGAACCTCGCCGCCCGAGTCGAAGCCCGGAACGATCTTGTCAGTGTGCATGTAATTCAGCGGATCGTGGGTGATCCACACATAGGCGCCGGTGTCTTCCATGATCTCCTGGGCCCGGACATAGAGCTCGTTGCGCTTGGCCGCATCGGTTTCGGCGAGGCCCTTGGTCCAGATCTCTTCATATTCGGGGTCCGACCAGCGTTCCCAGTTCCACACGCCGACCTGGTTCTTGATGAACCATTGCATGGTGTCCGACGGATCGGGCGACGTGCGGAACCGCATCCACCACATTTGCAGCGTCTTCCAGTCCTCGCCCTTCGATTCCAACCCCAGGTTCCAGAACGGACCGGAATCGACCGGGACGATGTTGAGCGTGATCCCGACGTCGGCCAAGTTGGCCTGGACGATTTGCGCCGCCGTGACGCGGTAGGCTTCGTTCAGCGTCTTGAAGTCGAGCGTCAGGCCCGAAACGCCGGCCTCGGCCAGCAGCGCCTTGGCTTCATCCGGGTTGTAGGAATATTTGGACGCCGCGCGGTTGCCGGTAATGCCGGGTGGAATGATGCCGTGGGCCAGGGGCGCTGTGCCGCCATAGGCGGCATCGAGAATCGACTTGACATCGATGGCGCGCTGGATCGCCTTGCGGACGCGAATGTCCTTCAGCAATTCATGTTGGGTATTCATTCCGATCCAGGTGTAGTAAGGACCGGCTTGTGTCGACATTTTGGCGCCCTCAGGCATTTTTGCGAGGTAGCGGGCGGCAGTTTCAGGCAGCACATTGGTGATCGCCACTTCGCCGGCCTCGAAAGCCAAAGCGGCGGCACTGGTGTCTTCGATGTTGATGAACTGTACTTCGGGGAATGCCGGCTTCTTGCCTTTCCAGTCCGGATTGGCCTTGAGCACGACCTTCTGCTTCGGCGTCCATTCGACCATCATATAGGGGCCGCATTGGCCGGGAAGCTCGGTGGTGAATTTCATATCGGGCAGCTTCTCGACCGCCGCCTTGGGCACGATCGAACCGGATTCGGAGGCGATGCCCATCAGGAAGGTCGCGGCGAAAGGCGACTTCAGCACGATGACGCCGTTGTACTTGTCCTTGACATCGACCCGGTCGAGTGTCGGCCAGCGTGCGGCCCAATCGGTTTTCAGCATGCGTTCGAAGGAAAATTTCACATCCTCCGCCGTGACTTCGCCAAGCTCGCCATTCCACATGAAGCCCGGCTTCAAGGTGAAGGAAATAGTGGTGGGATCGTCCTGGGAAATCTTGTCCACATAGTCCGACGGCGCCCAAATCCACACGCCATTGGCGTCCAGCACCGGTACCGCGAGACGCGGCAGGCAGGCGTATTGGACGGAGGTCTCGGCGCCACCGATCATGTATCCGGGGTCGAGAACCTGGATATCGGCTTCCATGCGGATCTTGAGGACATCGCCCTCGGCGGCCAGCACCTGTCCGGGCTTGATCCCCAGAGCCGCGATGGCGGCAAGGACGGCGGAGTTCTTCAGCAAATCGCGGCGGTTCAACATGTGCTTCTCCCTCAGAGTGTCTGGCAAGTGTTGGTGTTCACGGCAGTTCTGGACACACGGTCGGTGCCAAGATTGGACCCGCTGGCGAGCAGAGTCAAACCACGTCCGCCATTCCATGTCATAGGCAGTCGCGTTTGAACGAGCGCTTGAATTCCCTTGTGATGAACGGCTTGCCGTTGATGAAAGTGCGCGATTGCCCTTCCATGTGAAAATGCGTCTTGTCGGACGTCATGCTTAACTGCGTTTCGGCCCGTGCGTCCCAATCTCCCCGCCGGAAATGCACGGTGGTCTCAACCAGCGAATGCGGCGGCAGGGCGCCGTCGCGGCTCACCGCAAAGTCCTTGAGCTTGGTGAGGCTCACTTCGGTGCCGATGTCGTCGATCACGTATGAGCCGTCATTGCGCTTGATGGTGAAGTTCACCCGCTGCTTGTCGATGTCGAGGATGACGTGGCGAGTTTCAACACCGGCATCCTTGACCGTCACCGGTGCGAGCGTTGCCATCTCGACAGGAGCGAACTTCACCGGCGCAAGGCCCGATTCCGAAATCAGGCGCGGCAGCTCGACTATTGATTTCGAGGGATCGATGGCGAGGGTCGCGGCCTCGGGCGATGGCCAGGCAATCGGCCAGTAGCTTGTCGACACGGCAAGCCTGAGTTGGTGGCCAGCGGGGACTGTGGTGGCGATCTCGTTCAGTTCGACCGTGACATCGTAGAACTGGCCGGGCTTCAGCGGCGATGGCTTCTCGTGGCTGTCGCGATGGCTGAGATTGAGCAGTCCGTAAGTCAGGCGCTCGACCTTGCCATCGGGGTGGATGGCGTTAAGCCGCGCCGCCACTTGCGCCTGGCGCTTGTCGGCGGCGATCCGCAGGCGGACGTATGTCCTGCCAACAATTGAGATGGGCTTCTTCAGAACTTCGCCGTCAAAGCACAGCGACTGCGCATCGTCCTCGCGTTGGTCGATCGGCAGTTCCGGCGCGATCTTGCCCAGGCCATAGGCGCACCATTCGCCCGATGTCAGGCCCGTTGACTGGCTGGACTTCACGACGAGCGGCTTCGCCCTGATAGGCCTGGCGCCGAGCGTTCCGTTGCCGAGATAGAGTTTTTCGGTTCTGATGTTTTTCCATGGCCAAGAAGGCAGGCCGATCCACTTGCCCTTGCGCTGATCGAAGTGTGGCTTCGGCGATTGGCTCTCCTGCAGGAACAGGCGCAGCGGCGGATCGTCCTCGACACCGGTCGGCTTGCCCTTGAGCCAGCGGTCAAACCAACGCTTGCACTCCTGCAGGAAGCCGATGGCCGGCCCCGGAATGCCGACATGCGGATATTTGTGGCCCCACGGCCCGGCGATGCCCTTGGCGCCGGGAAGATTCTCGACGCAGCGGAAGACGGCGGCGGTATAGCCATCGGCCCAGCCGCTGACATTCAGCACCGGGATTTCGATTTTGGTGTAGTCCTCGCACACCGAGCCATGTTTCCAGAACGCGTCGCGGCGCTGATGCTCCATCCACAGCATCGGATAACAATCGAGATTGTCCAGCCGGTATTTCCACATGTCCTGCCAGCGCTCCCAGCCGACGATCTCGGGGTCTGGCGGCAGCGAACCGCAGGTGAAGAAATAGCCGCCCCAATCGAGCGTGTCGTTGAGCAGGCAGCCGCCCATGTAATGCACATCGTCGGCATAGCGGTCGACGGTGGAGGCAATCGACACCACGGCTTTCAAGGCCGGCGGGCGCCGCGCCGCAACTTGCAGCCCGTTGAAGCCGCCCCATGAGATGCCGATCATGCCGACAGCACCATTGCACCAGATTTGCGCGGCCAGCCAGGCGATGATTTCAACGCCGTCGTCCTGTTCGCGGCTGTGATATTCGTCCTGGATCAGCCCTTCGCTGTCGCCAGAGCCCGCGATATCGACCCGCGCCACGGCGTAGCCCTGCGCCGCGAACCAGTAATGCGTCTCGTCATCGCGGATGCGCGTGCCGTCGCGGCGGCGGTAGGGAATGTATTCGAAGATGCAGGGAAGTTTGAGCGGCCGGTTGCGTGGCAGCAGCAGCCGCGCCGCCAGCTTGCGGCCATCGGCCATGGCGATCCAGGCGATCTCGATATTCTCGACCTGGTCGCGGTAATTGAAGATCACCGGAGCCTTGCTTGCCATGCCGCCTCGCATCGTATTTGATGGTGAGCTAAGACCGCCATCAACTAACTGTCAATGCGAGGGTCCGTGACATTCTGGCAATTTACATCGGCAAACGATTTACGTGGCGACTGGTTCTTTCCGACCGAGACGCGATTCGGCGCCGGCCGCATTGCCGAACTGCCGGCTGTCCTAAGTGAGCACGGCGTCACGCGGCCGCTGATCGTTACCGATCGCGGCCTCGCAGCAACGGCAATTCCGGCCCGCATTCAGGCGCTTGCGGCTGAGGGTGCAACGCCGATGCTGTGGGCGGGCTGCGACCAGAACCCGACGCGCCAGCAGGTCGTCGATGGCACGGCGGCGTTTCACGATCATCATGCCGATGGCGTCATTGCGCTGGGTGGCGGCAGCGGGCTCGACTGCGGAAAATCGGTGGCGCTGCTGGCGGGCCTCGGCGGCGATCTCTGGCGCTTCGCCTATCCGCGCAGCCTCGAGGTTCAGGCCGAACGCAGCCAGGTGCCGATCATCGCCATTCCGACGACGGCCGGAACCGGTGCCGAAGTCGAGGCCAGCGGCATCATCACCGATCCGGCGATACCGGTGAAGGCCGGCATCGTCAATCTGTCGATGCTGCCGAAAGTGGTGATCGCCGATCCCGGCCTGACGCTGTCGCTGCCAAGCAATCTCACCGCCTGGACCGGCATGGACGCGCTGTCGCATAATCTGGAAGCGCTGTTGGTGCGGCAGTTCCATCCGATGGCCGATGCCATAGGTGCGGTCGGCGTCAAGATGTGCCACGATTGGCTGCCGCGCGCCGTGGAACATGGCGCCGACATCGTGGCGCGAAGTTACATGATGGCCGCCGCCATCATGGGGGCGACGTCCTTCGTCAAGGGGCTTGGCGCCATGCATGCGCTGAGCCATGCGATCGGCGCCCTGAACAACACCCAGCACGGACTGACCAATGCCGTGCTGATGCCCTATGTCTTGCAATTCAACCGCCCGGCGATCGAAACGCCGATTGCCGCACTTGCCGGTTACATGGGTTTGGAACCAAGTTTCCAAGGTTATTTCGACGCGGTGATGGCGCTTTCGGCGCGCGTGCGGATTCCAAGCAAAATCACCGATCTCGGCGTGGCGCGGGCTGACTTCCAGCGCCTCGCCACCATGGCGCTGCCCGACTTCAACGCCGGCTGCAACCCGCGAAAGCTTGATGTGCCGGCATTGGTTTCGATTTTGGAAGCTGCCGCTTAGAACTTGAGCCTGAGCGTCCTTTCCCTCGCATGAGGGAGAGGAAAGGGGCCCGCCGCGTGAGCGGTGGGATAGGTGAGGGACCACCGGGCACAATACCCAGCGGTCCCTCATCTCCCCCATCATGCTGCGCATGACGGGTCCCCTTCTTCTCCCCTCACGAGGGGAGAAGACGAAGTGGCATCGATCAATCAATGAAAGCAAACCTAGACATGATCGCGCCGGATGCGCAGATTCCAGCTTTGCTGTTTGACGACGGTGGCGCCTTCCCGCACGTCGAGCGAGGCCTTGAGCAGGAACGTGTCGGCGCTTGACGTCAACTCGACCGTGGTGATCGAAGTTGTCGACCAGTCGCCGCGCCGGTAGCGCCGTACGTAATGTGTCTCGAGGCGGGCCGACAGCGGATCGTGCGGTCTGATTGTATAGGTGTGCATCGTCCGCAGCCCGAGTTCGAGGCCGATGCCATCGATGCGCCGCCAGCCGTCGTCATTGATGCGCTGAAGCACCACTGTTCCCGCCATGACATCGGTGGTGACCGTCCAGGTGTTGCAGCCCGGTTCAAGCTGGGTCTGTTCCAGGGGCGGCGAAGACGCGGCCGGCGGGAAGGGCTTCAGTTTCGTGTCACCATCGCGTGGGGCGCGAACCGGCAGTTCGAGACTGCTGCCGTCGCAGGTGATCGACAGCGTGTTGCTCCCGGGCGACGGCCAGACAATCGGCCAATAGGCATTTGAGATTGCCAGCCGGATCCGGTTGCCCGTGCCGAAGCGATGACCGATATCGCAGAGCTTCAGCGTGATGTCATAGGTCTTGCCCGGTTCAAGAGCCTCCAGCACTTCATGGCTGTTGCGATGCGTGAGATTGAGAAGGCCGTAACTGACGCGCGTGGCGGACCCATCGGGGAAGACCTCGCAAAGCGTTGTGGCCAGCAGGGCGTTGGGTTGATCGGACGCGATGCGCAACAAGAGCTGCGGCGTTCCCAGCACATCGACATCCGCATCCAGGGGTTCGCTTTCAAAGATGGCCTGACCGCCCATTTCCTGGCGTTGGTCCAGCGGCTGGTCCGCCCATGCGCCATAGGGACACCACTTGCCTGCCGCCTGTCCCGTGGTTTGCGGCGAGGACACCGTGACGGTGCCGTGGCCGCCAACGCCGAGATGGCCTGGTGAAAGGCCAAGCGACAGAGGCTTGCAGGTTTGCGCCGGCCATTGCGTTTCCGCCACCCAGCGCCCGGGCTTTTCCGCATTGTAAGGCGCTGGCCTGATCGGGTCTTCGATCCACGCCCGCAGCATCGGTTCGGCCATGATGCCGGTATCGATGCCCTTGAGCCAATGATCCCACCAGCGCAGGCATTCTTGCAGGAAACCGATCTGCGGGCCGGGCTTGGCGAAATGCGGATACTTGTGCGCCCAGGGTCCGATCAGCCCCTTGCGCGGCCCTTTGAGATTGGCCAGTAGCCGGCCGACGGCGTTGGTATAGCCATCGGCCCAGCCGCCCACCGCATAGACCGGGCAGGTGATGGCATCCCAGTCCTCGCACACCGAGCCATGCTTGTAGAAGCCGTCGCGGCGCTGGCGGGTGAGCCATTCTTCCAGCCAGAACCCACTCTCATTGAGACGCGTCATCCACAGATCGCGCCAGCCTTCACCTGCACTCGCCGGATCGGGCGGAGCCGTGTTGAGCGAGAACATGGTCGAGCCCCAGGTCAACTTGTCAATGAGGAGCGCACCGCCCATGAAATGAATATCGTCCTCATAGCGGTCGTCGGTCGAGCACAGCGAGATCACCGCCTGAAGCTGCGGCGGGCGCCTGGCCGCCACTTGCAGCCCGTTGAAGCCGCCCCAGGAAATGCCGATCATCCCAACCTTGCCGGTGCACCACGGTTGCTGTGACAGCCAGTCGAGGATCGCCATTGCGTCATCCTGTTCCTGGGCGAGATATTCGCCCTTGAGGACGCCTTCCGAATCGCCCGAGCCGCGGATGTCGACGCGCACGCAGGCATAGCCATGGCCTGCGAAATAAGGATGCGTGAGTTGATCGCGCTCCGCCGTGCCGTCACGCCTCCGATAGGGCAGGAACTCCAGAATGGCCGGCACCGGTGCTGTCTCCGAACCGCTGGGCCGCCACACGCGCGCCGCGAGATGGACCCCATCCGGCATTGGGATGCGGACGTTGTCGTCGATGTCGATCTCGAATGGCAAGCGTTCGACAGTCCGCATGGCTTCACCTCCGGCTCAAGTTCAACGCAAGCCTAGACCGTGAATTGCTCGGCGGGAAGGACTCTGGAACCGGTCAGGGATGCAGGCCAGGCGCCTCGTGGCCGGTGCGTTCGACATACTCGGTGTAACCCCCACCATATTGGTGGATGCCTTCGGGCGTCAGTTCCAACACGCGGTTGGAAAGCGCTGCCAGAAAGTGCCGGTCATGCGACACGAAGAGCATGGTGCCCTCATAATCCGCCAGCGCCTTGATCAGCATTTCCTTGGTTAGCAGGTCGAGATGGTTGGTCGGCTCGTCGAGCACCAGGAAGTTGGGCGGATCGTAAAGCATCTTGGCCATGACCAGCCTGGCCTTCTCGCCACCCGACAAGACCCGGCAGCGCTTCTCGACGTCATCGCCCGAGAACCCGAAGCAGCCGGCAAGCGCCCGCAGCGATCCCTGGCCGGCCTGTGGGAATGAAGCTTCAAGCGACTGGAACACTGTGTCCTCGCCGTCGAGCAACTCCATCGCGTGCTGCGCAAAGTACCCGAGCTTCACGCTGCCGCCCAATGTGACCAGGCCTTCATCGGGTTCCGCCGTGCCAGTGATGAGTTTCAGCAAGGTGGATTTTCCAGCACCATTGATGCCCATCACGCACCAGCGTTCGCGCCGCCGCACTTGAAAATCGAGTCCTTCATAAATGCTGCGGCTGCCATAGCGCTTGTGGACGTTTCTGAGGCTCGCCACATCCTCGCCGGAGCGCGGGGCCGGTGGAAAATCGAACTGCACGGTTTGGCGGCGCTTCGGCGGCTCCACCCGGTCGATCTTCTCGAGCTTCTTCACCCGGCTCTGCACTTGCGCGGCGTGCGAGGCGCGTGCCTTGAAACGCTCGATGAACTTGATCTCCTTGGCCAGCATCGACTGCTGGCGCTCGAACTGCGCCTGCTGCTGGCGCTCGTTCAGGGCGCGCTGCTGTTCGTAGAATTCGTAGTCGCCGGAATAGGTGGTGAGTTCCCCGCCGTCGATCTCGACGATCTTGGTGACGATGCGGTTCATGAACTCGCGGTCATGCGACGTCATCAGCAGCAGGCCCTCGTAGTTCTTGAGAAACGCTTCGAGCCAGATGAGGCTTTCGAGATCGAGGTGATTGCTCGGTTCGTCGAGCAGCATGGCATCGGGCCGCATCAGCAGGATGCGGGCCAGCGCCACGCGCATTTTCCAGCCGCCCGAAAGTGCCCCGGCATCGCCATCCATCAACTCCTGGCTGAAGCTCAGTCCACTGAGCACTTCACGCGCCCGGGCATCGAGCGCATAACCGTCGAGCTCCTCGAAGCGCGCCTGCACCTCGCCATAGCGCGCGATGATCTCGTCCAATTCGTCGATGAGGCTGGAGTCGGCCATCGCCGCCTCTAGCTCCTTCATCTCGGCTGCGATGACGCTCACCGGGCCCGCACCGTCCATGACTTCGGCCACGGCACTACGGCCGCTCATCTCGCCCACGTCCTGGCTGAAATAGCCGATGGTGATGCCGCGATCGGTGGAGACCTGTCCCTCGTCCGGCTCATCCTGGCCGGTGATCATCCGGAACAGTGTTGTCTTGCCGGCGCCATTGGGTCCGACCAGTCCCACTTTCTCGCCGCGATGCAGGGCCGCCGAGGCTTCGATGAAGAGAATCTGATGGCCGTTCTGCTTGCTGACCTGGTCGATACGAATCATGGCATCCACAAAAATTGATAAACTGTGGAGCCCTTAGGCCATGCGGCGTGGCAGTGGAAGTGTTTCAGAACTGGTAGCGATAGCCCATGGTCATCAGGATCTCGGCATTCTCGTTGTTTCCGGAATCTTCGAAATTGTCTTCCCAGCGCACGGCGATTTCGCTTTCGAGACTCCAGTGATCGTTGACCTGATAGCGCAGGCCCAGCGATGGCATGACCAGGATCTGGTCGCTGAACTGTTTCCGTGCCGCGCGATAGGCGAGCCTGAGGCGCGGGCTCAGGCGCCAGTCATCATCGGCATCGAAGCGATAGGTGAGATCGGCCATGATGGTGCGATAGCCGGCGCTGCCGATGAAATTGAGGCCGAAGCCGGCGTAGTCCTCATCGCGGAATATGCTGCTGCCGCCGATCAGCGCGGACACATAGACTTCAACGCCGGGATCGGGGATGGCATCAACACCACCTGAGGCCGGCGTTCCGGAATAGTCCGCCAGGCTGGCATCGAGCGTGAACTGCCATTGGGGGGAAACGTCATAAGTGAAACCGCCCGTCAGCATGCGCGCCGACGCTGTGCGATCCACGGCGAGCGCCTCCGTCTCGTTGACGCCCAGAATGTCGATCAGTGAGGCGAGCGACGTGGCGGACTGGCCGGCCAGCGCATTCGACGTCAGCAGGAACGGCACGTGGCGGTAGTCGGCGGAACCAAACAACAGCAAACCATTCATCGCCTGCCAGTTGGCCGAGACCGTGGCGCTGTTGAACTCGCCGTAGTGCACATCGAAGTCAGCAGTGGCATAGCCGCTGAGATTACCTCTGGTGTAGCGCAGTTCGGCGCCCACTGCGCGGCGGTCGACGATGCCGCCGGTGTTCTGGCCAATGGCATAGAGCGTGCCCGACCAGATTTTGTTCTGCGATGTGAGATCGATGCTGGCTCCCAGAAAGGCGCGGTCACTGGCAAAGGGTTCGGCGTCGCCATAGTAGACGGGTGAGCCCATCACCACTTGCGCCAGGACTTGTTCGTCCAGCTGATAGCCCAGCAGCAACCCATCGAAACGGCCGAAGACGCCGCCGCTGTATCGGGTCTGCCGCCCGGCCCGCGCCGCCAAGCCGTTGAGCCGGTTGCGCATATCGACATAGGCCGTCGAGATCGTGGTGTCACCGCTGAGGCCCGGCTTTTCCAGATCGGTCTGATCGTAACCGGCGATGCGGAACTTGATTTCATTGGGGCCGTTTTCGCCGCGCACTGTCACATCGGCCGACGAGACGATGTCGTTTTGCGCCACGTCATGCGCGCCGAACGTGCCGCGCCGCAGATAGGCGCCGGTGAAACCATCATCGCGGTAGTAGAATTGTCCGGCGCTGCCATAGGCCTGCCATTGCCATCCGGCTTTGGCTGCGTCCGGAGCGCGATCGGTCTTGCCCAGCGCCGTCGATAGCAGAGCCCCGGGCGTGGTTCTCACCGGCGCTGCCGGCTTGCCCTCGAGCTTCACCTTGCGCCGCGCTGCATGTTCTTCCGCAGCCTCGCTTTCCATGGCCGCCATGACACCCGATAGCCGTTGACGCACCCGCTCGGCGCCCTCTCCGGAAGGGTGTGACTTCAAATAAGTTTCATAAGCAAGCTTGGCTTGCGCCAGTTGCCCCGCCCGCTCGCGCGCCAAGCCGAGCAGTTCCCGCGCTTCGCCGCTGCCGAGTCCCGCTGCTTTGGTCAGGAGTTCCACCGCCCTGTCATAATCCTTGGCGGCAATGGCTTTGCGTCCCTCGGCCACAAGGCCGGCTTCACTTGAACTGACACCGACGGGGGCGGTCTGCGCTGCTGCCGGATGCAGACTTGCGGCAATCAGGCCGAAGCCAAGCATTGAGGCCATTGACCATCGCCAATGGCAGTGACGCTGCCTCACCATTGCCCGCCCGTGGCGCGATGTTCTCTGGTGCGGCGTTCCTTGATGCGGTTGAGGCCCTTGTCCTTGTAGATGTGGCAGGCCCCGGCGCAATCCCTGAGTTCTCGCAGCCTGTAGAAAACCGGCAGCGGGCCATCGACCTTGAGATGGGCTTGCGGACGGAAGGCGTTGGCATGACAGTTGGCGCAAGTGCCCCTGGCCGCCGCGTGATTGAAACCGGGACTCTTCCACTCTGTCGTCGTATGGCAGTCACTGCAACTGTTGGTGGCTGGGATATGATCCGGTGGCTTGCCGCGTTCCACAATGTTGTTGTGGCAGCTGAAGCACTTGCCCTTGGCGGCGGAGTGATCGAAGGCGACGCTAGTCCAGGCGGTGGTGACATGGCAATCGCCGCAAGTGTTGGCCGTCGGAATGTGTTCCGGCGGCTTGCCGCGCACCACAATGTTGTTGTGGCAGCTGAAGCAAGTACCCTTGGCGGCGGCGTGATCGAAGGCGACGTTGGTCCAGGCGGTGGTGACGTGGCAATCGCCGCAACTGTTGTTTGTGGGAATATGCTCCGGCGGCTTGCCGCGCGCCACCAAATTGTTGTGGCAGCTGAAGCACGAGCCGATCGCCTCGGCGTGATCGAAAGTGGCGGGTGACCAACGCGTCACCGCGTGACAGGATTCACACGTGTTGGAAGATGGAATGTGGTCCGGTGTCTTACCAGTTGCCTGGCGGCCGTTGTGGCAGCTGAAGCATCCTGACGTGATGCCGTCATGATCGAAGACCGCGGCGGTCCATGTCGATGTGACATGGCAGGACTGGCAATTATTGCCGGTGAGGATGTGGTCGAAAGGCTTGCCCGCCGCCCGTTGCCGGTCGTGGCAGGAGATGCAGGTACCGCGCCTCTGCGTGTGATCGAATTTTTCGACTTGCCAATCTGTCGAGCGGTGACAGCTGGCGCATTCGTTGCTGGCCGGGATGTGGTTTTCTGGTTTGCCGGTCGAAACATCGCCATTGTGGCAGGTGAAGCACCCCGCCGTGAACGGCTGGTGATCGACCTGCACCTTGGACCAGCTGACCGAGCCATGGCATTGGCTGCAATCATCGGTGGTTTTCGGATGATCCTTGGACTTACCCTCAGCCATGCCGCCGTCATGGCACCCCGCGCAGGCCACCGGCACGCCCTTAAACACCGCGCCCGCGTGACAGGTTTCGCACGGCACGGAGCGATGCGCGCCCCCGAGTGGAAAACGCGTCTGCTCATGATTGAAGTTGCGGTCAACCTTGATACCGCGATTGACCTCCTGCGCCGTTACAGAGGCAGCGCTGGCAATAATCAGCGTCAGCAGAATCGATATCAATCTGATCAGCGGCGCCATTTGCCTCACCGCCTGATGATGGCCGTCGAAAAGGTCGACGTGTCGTGGCATTGGGCACAGTTCTTGCCGAACTTGCCGCGATGCACGTCTTCCTTTACATGACAACTGAAACAGGTTTCGGACAGGCTGGCGTCGCTGACATTCTTTTGCGTGTGACAGGAATAGCATGCCGCCCTGGCATGCTTGCCGCTGAGTGCGAAATCTGTCTGCTTGCCGTGATCGAAACTCACGCGGGCCCAGCCATTGGCGGTGTGGCAGGACTTGCATTCGGACGTGAGGCGGCCTTGATGCACATCGTCTGAAGCATGACAGCTGGCGCAACTCAGTTCGGCATCCTTGTAGGCGGGCGTGACGTGGCAGGCCTGGCAGGCCACAGCGGTGTGAAGGCCGGTCAGCGGAAAGCGCGTGAGGCCGTGATCGAACACCACGTCCGAGGTCCAGGCCGTGGCGTTGTGGCATTCGCCGCATTGGGGCCTCAACTGTGCCTTGTGCACGTCCTGCGGTTGATGACAGCTGAAGCAGGCGGACTCGATCTTCGCCAGAACCGACGGACCGTGACAACTGGCGCAGCTTGCCGTGGCATGCGCGCCTGCGAGCGGAAACTTGCTCTGCGAATCGTGATTGAACTTTGCCGGCTTGAAAGCAACTTCCGTGTGGCAGGACTGGCACTCAGGTCCGAAACGCGTCTGGTGCACGTCCTGAATAGCGTGGCAATCATTGCAGCCTGTGGCCACACCCTTGTAAACCTCACCCAAATGGCATGAGGCGCAGGTCACGTTCTGGTGCGCGCCCTTGAGCGGGAATTTGGTCTTGGCATGGTCGAAGGCGATGGTGTCGAACCACGTGGTGTCGCGATGGCAGGACTGGCATTCCTCACCAAGGTTGCCTTTGTGCGGCTCATCGGCCTTGTGGCAGGCAAAGCAGGTGAGTGGCGCCTCGGCAAAGCGTTTGGTTGACTCGTGGCAACTGGCGCAGGGCAAATCGGCATGGGTTCCGCCGAGCGGGAAGTCGGTCTTGCGATGATCGAACAGCGTCCGGCTGAGCTGCACCATGTCGAAGTCGCGGCCCTTGTGATCGTCATGGCACAGGCTGCAGGCCGCACCTTTCATCAGCGGGTCGAGGCCATGAAACCCTCGGCCGGTATCGATATCCGCCTTCACCGGCTTGTGGCAATCGAGGCACAGGCTATCCTGCGTGTCTTTCGCGAAGGGCGCATGGCAGAGCTCGCAACTCTCTTCGATCTTGGCGTGGCCTTTCGCCACTGCTCCCGGCATCAGCAACTTTTCCAACGAGTTGGCGGCTTCGCTTCGGGGCGTTGCAGCCATCAGCAGGGCAATCAACAGCAGGAGTGCCGGAACGGTCCTGAGGATGCCAAGCAGTACCGCCATTGCGCGTCAGTAGAGATGGACGGCGATGACGTGGATGATGCCCGTCAGGATCAGCAGGAAGTAAAGCGGCATGTGCAGCAAGTGCCACATGGCGAACAGCCGGTCATAGAAAGTCAGCCCCGAGGCCTTTGCCACGGCGTCGAGGTAGGTGTGAAGGTGAGCCTTCGCCGCAACATAGTGTGAACGTTGTTCCTTGGGCGTCCAGCCTTGCTTTGCGGCATTGTGGGCGATGGCACCATGGACCTCGCGCAGCATGCGCTGCCGTGTCAACGGCAGGGTGAGCGACAGCCGCATAGATTTGCCGACGGCACCCAGAACGCCGCGGCTCGGCCGCAACACGTCTTCGCCATGGCGCGTGAGCTTCGCCGCGATGGCGCCGCCCGAACCGCCGGTATCGCTTTCGATCACCCCCAGCAAATTCGTGGCTTCCGCAAGGAGGTCCTGCAGGTTACTGTGGGCGCCATAGAGACCATTGTGGACCTTGCCATAGAAGTAGCGGCCGATGATGCCACTGGCCGCGACGGTCAGCATGGCCATCAGCGCGACGTTGCTGTTGGGAGCCCCCAGAGAATAGTTGCAATGGTAAAGAATGAGTAAAGGACCGATGATGCCGAGAATCATATGGAGCCGGAACCAGGTGGGAGCGGAACCGAGCCTGCGCAGGAAACGGGCGCGTTTGCGCAACGGGTAGGCCAGTTGAACCAACAGGGCGGCGCCGCCCGCGATGCCGATCCAGTAGCCAAACCCGTCCTTCGGCGTGAAAGTTTCTTCGGTTCCCAGCCAGTAACCGAAGGCCAGCGCCATCAAACTGGCCAAAATGAAGGCCAACCTTGTGGCGGTCGCCGTGATCGAAGCCTTAGCCGCCGGCCGGAAATCGGTCTGGCGCGGGGCCCGGTTCCCGACCTGTGCCGGAACCGGCGCCGCAGGCCGTTGCAAAGGAATTTGATGTCTTGTCTTGGCCAACATATCGGTAGACCTTCCGTTGGCTTTCTTCACCGGCTTTACATCTGCAACTGTTTATTTAAGCCAGACTGACAATACGCTGACGCCACCACTTCCATTCCACAGACAATCGAATAACTTGAACCGCCACAGCAGAAATGGATTCGCACGTGACCAGTTCATACCAAGAGGAAGTTACCAAACGTGCTGGCTCAAGCAGCCCCCGCCTTGCGGCAGCGCCCGGCCTTCCCCGCGCGGCCTGTCTGTCGAGATCTGTGGCGCGGGGATGACAAGGTGAGCAAGATCCGCGGCGATTTTGAGGCAGCGGCAATGCGTTCTCCAGAGGCTGCCCCGCCGGGTGGGCATTTGTGGCCCCGCGTGCTGGTGGTCAGTATTCTAGGGTTTCTCGCCGTGGCCAGCGGCGGCTTCTATGCCAGTACATTTCACGCCGGACCTGCTGTGCCGCCGATTGCCGCCAGCCCCCCCGCCGCCGGTGCGCGCGATGTTGACAGCAAGATCGCCGGCTTGGCTCTTCGGCTGCAGCAGAATCCTGCGGACGCCGAGGGCTGGCGCATGCTCGGCTGGTCGTATTTCAATACGCAGCGCTATGGCGAGGCGGCGGCGGCCTACGCGAAAGCCGCGGCACTGCAGCCGGACAATCGCGATTACCAGTCGAGCTATGCCGAGGCACTGGTGCAGGGCGCCGGCGGACAGGTGGCGCCCGGCTCACGCAAAATATTCGAGGCCGCGCTGGCCCGCGATCCCACTGACCACAGGTCGCGCTTCTATATCGCCCTGGCGCGCGAACAGGCCGGCGAACGGGATGAAGCCCTGAGGATGTGGACAGCACTCCTTGCCGATGCTCCAGAAGGCGCTGGCTGGATTGCCGATGTCAACACTAGGATCGCCGGCATCAAGGCCCGCACCGCCAACCTTCCGCCAACCAAACCCGAAATCTCCGCGAATCTTTCCGGCAAGGGCCACCAGTCGGCGACCGATGAAATGATCGCCAGGCTTGCGGCAAGGCTCGAAAGCAACCCGCTCGACCGCGACGGCTGGGCGATGATGATCCGTTCACGGAGCGTTATCGGCGACATGGTGGGAGCGCGCGCTGCCCTGACGCGGGCGCGCTCCATCTTTGCCGGGGATGCCGCGACATTAAAAATTATCGAGGCCCTTGCCGACTCTATGGGTGTTTCGGATAGCCCGGTGAATGCACGAAAGCCAGAAGCCGCCCGCCGCCTTCAGCCGATGTTCGACTGAAGCTTCGCATGGCTTTCGATCCATCATGGGCAATCTATGGTTCGGCTCTGGCGCTGATCTGGTTCATCTATGTGATGATCGTCCGCAAGGGCGAGAATTACAATCGCGCCATCAAGACCGCTGCCATCGAACTGGGTTTGACGGAACCCGCCTCAATACATCCAAGCATCGACTTGGGGCGATGCATCGGCTGCGGTGCCTGCGAACGCGCCTGTCCCGAGGGCGATGTCATCGGCCTGCTCGGCGGCAAGGCGGAACTCCTGGCGCCCACCAACTGCATTGGCCATGGCGAATGCACCAGGGCGTGTCCGACCGGCGCCATCACCCTGGTGTTCGGAACCGCGCGCCGCGGCGTCGATCTGCCGCAGGTTGGTGCGGATTTTCAGACCAATGTGCGCGGAATTTACATTGCCGGTGAACTGGGCGGCATGGGCCTGATCCGCAATGCGGCGGAACAAGGCCGTCAGGCGGTGGAAGCGATCAGGAAGCAGCTCTCATCGAAGCCTTCTGCGGGTTATGACCTGATCATTGCTGGCGCCGGACCCGCCGGCATTGCGGCGGCATTGACCGCGAAATCGCACAACATGAAATACACGGTGATCGAGCAGGACGATCTGGGCGGCGCCGTCTTCAAGTACCCGCGCGGCAAGGTGGTGATGACAGCACCTGTGACCCTGCCGCTGGCCGGCACCGTCAAGATCCGCGAAACGTCAAAGGAGGCGCTGCTGTCGTTCTGGCGCGGCATTGTTGACAAGCATCAACTTGCCATCCGCTACCGCGAGCGCATCGACAGTATCGACGCCGTCGAGGATGGCTTCATGGTCGGCACCAGCGCCGGGGTGGAGCGCAGCCAGGCGGTGCTGCTGGCCATCGGCCGCCGCGGCACGCCACGCACTTTGGGCATTCCCGGCGAAAACTTGCCGAATGTTGTCTATCAACTGATCGATGAAGAGCAGTATCGCGGGCAACATGTGCTGATCGTCGGTGGCGGTGATTCGGCACTTGAAGCAGCAGCACGCCTCGCGGTACTGCCCGGGACCATTGTAACCCTGTCGTTTCGCGGCGCTCATTTTGCCCGGGCTCGAATCACCAACCGCCAACGGGTCGAGGACCTGGGGCGCGATGGCGCCATGCGGCTGATGATGCCATCCACACTGCGCCGCGTGACCGTCGATTCCGTTGAGATCGAGGCAGGCGGCAAGATCGTGACGTTGAACAACGATGCGGTTATCATTTGCGCTGGAGGTATTCTCCCATCTGAATTCTTGAAGAAAGCGGGCATCGCCGTGGAGACAAAATATGGCACGCCCTAGTGTCATCGCGTTGTCCCTCGCAGTGTTGGCCGTATTGGCAGTGATGCTGTCACCGGTGGCGGCCAACGCCCAGTCCAAGGCCATCACCCAATCCGACCGCCTGATCCTCAAGCGCAACTATGAGAAGTCGGCGGCAGTGCTGATGGCCGCCGCCACGGCTGGCGATGGCGAGGCTCAGTACCGGCTTGGCAATCTGCACCTGATCGGACTTGGCGTGACACGTGATCTGGCCAAGGCCCGCCAGATGTTGAAGCAATCGGCAGCCGCCGGCAACCGCAAGGCGCGGCGCCTGTTGAGCCGAATTAATGCGCCGGGCCTTGCCCGGACGAGCCCCATCCCGCGGCCGGAGAAGACTGATCCCGAGGTTTTTATTCCGCCCGTTAAACCCGCCAGCCGCGATGGCGCCGGCAACAGCTGGCTGGTGCGCGCCGCGGCGCGCGGTCAGACCGTGGCGCTCGCCGGCCTGGCCGCACCGGAAAATATCTCTGCCATGCCATTGCTGGCGGCGGCGGCGGCAGGCCATGCCGATGCCGCCTTGCTGCTGATCCGCTCGGGCGCACCGATCGCCGCGGCAGACAGCATGGGCAGAACGCCACTCATGCTTGCGGCTTCCAGCCGGAGTCCGGTTCTAGTGGCCAAACTGCTGGAGGTGGGTGCCGATGCCGGCCGCCGCGACGCGCGCGGAGAAACGGCACTCCATCATGCCATCCGGCGCTGCAACCTCGAGGCTGCAGCCGCGTTAATGGGCAATGCGAAACTGCCGGTCGAGGCCGGTCCGGGTCCGCCCTATCTGCATCTGGCATTGCAACACTGCTTTGCTGCTCCTTTGTTTGAAGCTTTGCTCCCCCTCGCCGAATCCGGCGTTGCCGATGACACGGGAAGGAGCGCGTTGTGGAGCGCGGCATGGAAAGGCCAGACCGATGCCGTTCGACAACTGATTACCGCGGGCGCCGAGGTTTCACGCGCTGACTCCGGCGGCCTGACGCCGCTTCATGCCGCCGCACAGCGCTGCCATGCCGATACGCTCGACGCACTGTTGCGGGCGAATGCCGATGCCAACGCCCCAACGCTAAGCGGCGATACACCCTTGATGCTGGCAGCGGCGGCTGGCTGCCCTGAGGCTGTGGCAAGGCTCATCGCCGCCGGCGCAGAAATCGATGCGGTCAATGGTCAGCGCGACACCGCCCTGCTGTTGGCGGTGGCCGGATCGAACCCCGATGCCACGCGGCTCCTGCTGGCGGCCGGAGCCGGCAAATCGGCCAGGAACGGCCGCCGCGAAACACCGCTCAGTCTTGCGGAAAGGCTGGGACGCTCCGATATCCTGAACATCATGGCATCGCCGTGACTGGCTTTTGAGATCGCAGCGCCGATGGAACTTGTCCGCAGCGAATTTCGGGCCATGGCGAGCGCTTGCGAGATTGTCGGGGCGAGTGACGATGGCGCGAGAACGAGACTCGCAATCGGGCTGGCGGCCCGCGAGGTGGTGCGCATCGAACGCAAGTACTCGCGCTACCGCACCGATGATTCAAGCATCGTCCATCGTATCAACGCCGCTGCAGGTAGCGCTATGACGGTGGCATGCGATGCCGAGACGGCCCATCTGTTTGAACTTGCGGCCAGGCTCTTTCGCTTGAGCGGCGGCCTGTTTGATGTGACGTCGGGAATCCTGCGCCGCGCCTGGAATTTTTCCGGCAGCAAAATTCCCTCAGCCGATGATCTTGCCCATGTCTTGCCATTGATTGGCTGGAATATGGTGGAGTTCGGTCCCGCCGGCGTGCGGCTTCCACATCCCGGCATGGAAATCGACTTTGGCGGAATTGGGAAAGAATATGCAGCCGATCGCGCGGTGAGCGTGCTGATGCGGCACGGTGTTGCGCACGGTTATGTCAATCTGGGCGGCGACATTCGTGTTGCCGGGCCGCGCATCGATGGCGGAGCGTGGCGATTCGGAGTTCAGAATCCGCGCGACGCCGGTGCTATCGTTGCCAACATCGAGTTGCGCGGCGGAGCCCTCGTCACCAGCGGAGATTATGTCAAGTTTATTGAAAAAAACGGCATCCGCTTTTGCCATATTTTAAGTCCCAAGACCGGATTTTCGGCATCCTGTTGGCGTTCTGTCAGCGTGGTTGGGCTATCAACGGTGATGGCTGGCGCCCATGCGACTATCGCCATGTTGAAAGAGGCCGATGCCGTGCAGTTTCTCGACGAAGCCCAATGCCAGTACCTTCTGATCGGCGCGGAAGGCCACTGCATAACAAGCAAGAAGATTTTTAAACAGGAGTAGCGATAATGCCGGCAACCGCGCTGACCACGAAAAACGACCTCCTATGGGTCGGCGAAGGACCCAAGGTCAGGGTCAACAACGGATCGGCGTCTTCCTGGAACAATCAGGTCTATGACGGGCTGGCGGGCTTCGATACGCTGGTCGTAAACGAGAGCTCGACCAAGTTCAGTTACTTCACCGTTTCGATGTCGAACGATGCGGTGGTGACGCTGACCGCGGCGAGCGGAGCGGGCTCCAAGACGGTGAGCATCGCCAATTTCGAGAAGATATCGTTCTGGGATGTCACTATGTATCTTGGAACGGGCAAAGACGACAAGCTGACCGGTTCATCATCTTCCGAATCGATCTATGGTTTTGACGGCAATGACGCCATCGACGGCGGCTTCGGCACCGACAGGATGTTTGGCGGCAGAGGCAACGACATCTATATCGTCGGCTCGCAAACCGAGATCGTCATCGAAAAGCTGGGCGAGGGCGCCGACACGATCCGCTCGGGCGTGAACTACAGCCTCGCGGACACCGATGGCGCGCTTGGCAATGGCGGCAATGTCGAAAACCTCGAACTCACCGGCACCGCGAAAATCGACGGCACCGGAAATGCCTTGAACAATGTTCTCACCGGCAACTCCGCTGTCAACACGCTGAATGGCGGACGCGGCAACGACAGGCTGGATGGCGGCGGCGCGGCAGACGTCTTGATTGGCGGCGATGGCAACGACACTTACATCGTCGATCAGACAACGGAGACCGTGAAGGAACTGGTCAACGAGGGCAGGGACACGGTGCAGTCGAGTGTTTCCTTCACGTTGGGGGCCAATGTCGAGTACCTGGTTCTCACCGGGTCAGCCGCCGTCGATGCCACTGGAAACGGCGGCGCCAATGCTCTCACCGGCAATGCCGCGGCCAATGTCATCACCGGCGGCGGCGGCAGGGACGTGCTGACCGGAGGAGTGGGTGGCGACACGTTCGACTTCAATTCGGCAAAGGAGTCTACCGGTGGTAAGACTCATGACCTGATCAAGGACTTCAAGCATCTCACCGACCAGATCGATGTTTCCAGCATCGATGCCGATGTGACGCAAGGCGGCAAACAGGGCTTCACTTTCCTCGATGTCCTGGATTCGGCGTTTTCCGGCACGCCAGGCGAATTGCGTTTCGTGACCTCGGGCAGCAACACCATGATCGAAGGCAACACCGACAACGACCAGGCCGCCGAGTTTCAAATCGAGCTTACCGGACGCATTGCCTT
The DNA here is from genome assembly GCA_031431065.1 of Hyphomicrobiales bacterium. Lineage (GTDB taxonomy): Bacteria > Pseudomonadota > Alphaproteobacteria > Rhizobiales > Aestuariivirgaceae > Aestuariivirga. The sequence continues at coordinate 23,533 of JANPCS010000388.1, forward strand.
GTCAATTGCCGACTTCATTCTCTGAGGTGTTCCTCAACTTCGCCGGAAACAGCCGCCGGCATTGAGATAGGGAGTCACACCAGCAACTGGCCGCCATCGATCGGCAAGGCCACGCCGGTGATGTAAGCGGCCGCCACTGGATCGGCCAGAAACAGCACCGCAGCAGCGATTTCGGCATAGCGGCCCTGCCGGCCCATCGGGACGATGCGGTTGGCCAAGGCGGCGCGCGCTGCAAGTGCATCAGGTGTCATTTCCGCGGCGCGGTCGGTCATCACCGATTCGAGAAAGCCCGGGCAGATGCAATTCACCCGCACGCCGTTTCTGGCATGCTGGACAGCGATACTTTTGGTAAGCTGCACCAGTGCCGCCTTGGACTCGGCTTAGGCAACCTCGTCTCCCAACGGCTTGTGGCCGGCACTCGACGAGGTATTGACGATGGCGCCCTTGCCGCAAGCCGCCATCAACGGCACAACCGAGCGGCAGAACAGAAACGCCGATTTTACATTGACCGCCATGACAGCGTCCCACTGCGCTTCCGTGGTGCGCTCGACCGTCGTGGCGGTGAGCGGGTCGATCCCGGCGTTGTTGAAGAGAACGTCAATCGCCCCGTGAACAGCGAGACATGCGCCAACCGCCTGATCGACGGTGGACTGGCTGGCCGCATCGCCGATGACTTCGATCACAGCAGTGCCGCCCGCGCGGAGTTGCGCTGCCATTGCAGAAAGCCTGGCGCCATCGCGGTCAACCAGCGTCAGGCCAGCACCTTCGGCGGCAAAGGCCCTGGCCGTTGCCGCGCCAAGGCCGGCAGCGGCTCCGGTGATCAGCACCGAGGTTCCGGCAAAGCGCATGTGCAGACTCCTGTCGCTGGCCGGGACTGGCCGCGGCCCGACGCTAGCCGCAGGCGAGGATCATTTCCAGACCGGCTGAGATGTTTTACGTTGAGGCGCACGCGCTTGTATGGCTATCCTGAAAGCACGGGGACCGGCCAAAGAGAGTAGTACATGCAACGCATCACTATCGGTTCGGAACTGGCGATCAGCCGCGTTGTCACAGGGCTCTGGCAGGTGGCCGACCTCGAGCGCCACGGCACCAGGCTCGATCCGCTGCAATCGGCAAGGGAGCTCGCCCAATATGCCGCCGAGGGTTTCGACAGTTTCGACATGGCCGATCACTATGGCAGCGCCGAGGAGATTACCGGTGGGCTTTCGGAATTGCTCAAGGCGGGCCAGGCGCCCGATTTCCGCGCCTTTACCAAATGGTGCCCCGAGCCGGATGTCATGACCTATGAGACGGCGCGTGCCGCCGTCGACCAGGCGCGACAGCGCATGAAGGTGGATCGCATCGACCTGATGCAGTTTCATTGGTGGATGTATGAGCACCCGGCCTATATTGATGCACTCCGCCATCTGGCGGCCTTGCGCGCCGATGGTGTCATCGGCGAGATCGGCCTCACCAATTTCAATGCCGACCATCTGCAACTGGTGCTTGCGGCGGGCATTCCCGTGGTTACCAACCAGGTGTGCTTCTCGCTGCTCGACCGCCGCGCTGCCGGCCGCATGAGCGAGGTCTGTGCCAGGTCTGGCGTGAAGCTGCTGGCCTATGGAACGCTGGGCGGCGGCTTTCTCTCCGAACGCTATTTGAACCAGCCGGAACCGGTTGACATCAACGACTACAGCAAGATGAAATATGGCCGCTTCGTCGCAGCCGTCGGCGGTTGGGACGTGCTGCAGACGATCCTGCGCGCCGCCGCGCGGATTGCTGCGCGTCACAAGGTATCGATCTCCAATGTCGCCACGCGCTGGGTGTTGCGGCAGCCGGCCGTTGCCGCTGTCATCGTCGGCGCCAGGCTGGGTGAACGCCAGCACCGCGGTGACAATGCGCGCCTGTTCTCCTTCGAACTCGATACCGCCGACATGGCGATGCTGGATGAAGCCTTGGCGGCGGCGCGGCCGCTGCCCGGCGACTGCGGCGACGAGTATCGCAAGCCCCCCTATCTCACGGCGTCGGGCGATCTCTCGCATCACCTGAGTTCCTTTCCCAAGGTCTACACAGCAGAGCGCTTGAAGGATCGCGGCGATCGCTGGCGCATCGACTCCGGCAGCATCTGGGAGCCGGTCTGTGGCTATTCCCGCGCCATCCGCCGCGGCAACCGCATTGTGGTTTCGGGCACCACGGCGACCCATGGCGCCGGCGAAGCGTTGGCGCCCAGTGACCCGGCTTCGCAGGCCGTCTACATACTCGACAAGATCGCCGCTTCGATCGCGGCCCTGGACGGCTGCCTCGGCGATGTCATCCGTACACGGATTTATCTGGCGGATGCCGGTGACTGGGAGGCGGTGTCGCGCGTCCATGGCCGTTATTTCGAAGGCATCAGGCCGGCCAACACCCTGCTCGAAGTCTCGCGCCTCGTCGGCGATTACCTCGTCGAGATCGAAGCCGAAGCCGTGGTTGACTGACGTGGGCGACCGGCGCTTCGGCCTCATCGTCAATCCGATCGCCGGCATGGGCGGATCGGTGGGGCTGAAGGGAACCGATGGCGTTGGTGTTCTGGCCGAAGCCCTGCGCCGGGGCGCCAAGCCGGGTTCGGCCGAACGGACAGCAGTGGCACTGAAACACATTGGAACGCGTGATGCAGTGGTCCTTGTAGCCGGTGGCGCCATGGGTGAGGATGTGGCGCAAGCGGCGGGATTTCGCACTCAACGGGTGAGCGAGGTTCAGCAGCGCAGCACTGCCGGGGACACCATCGCTGCGGCCCGGCGCATGTCCGAAGAGGGCGCCGAGTTCATTGTCTTCGCCGGTGGAGATGGAACGGCGCACGACATTCATTCAATGATTGGCGGAACCCTGCCGCTGCTTGGCATCCCAACGGGCGTCAAGATGCAGTCCGGCGTCTTCGCCACCAGTCCGGCGGCGGCTGGCCGCTTGATCGCGCTGTTGCTGTCCACAGCACCAGGAACGCGACTGCGATTCGAGCAGGCGGAAGTGATGGATGTTGACGAGGATGAACTGCGCCACGGGCGGATCGTACCCCGGATTCATGGCTACGCGAAAGTGCCAGCCGAGCGTCTGCTGCTGCAACAGGCCAAGTCGCGCGCCATGCCCGATGATGATGTCGCCATTGCAGGTGCTGCGGCATCGATTGCTGCCGAACTGCAACCGGATATCTTCCACGTCATCGGTCCAGGCCACAGCGCCAAGCAGGTGATGACGGCGTTGGGCCACGCGACGAATGTTCTTGGTGTTGACTTGGTGCAGGATGGCAAGCTGGTGAGAGGCGATCTTTCGGCAACGGAACTGCGCGCCATGACGGCGGGAGCACCACTTCAGATCATCGCCGGCGTGACCGGTGGGCAGGGCTTCCTGTTTGGCCGCGGTAACCAGCAGATCGCCGCCGACATCATTGCGAGAGCGGGCCGCGACGGCATCATCGTCATCGCCGGACTTCGTAAACTGGCGGCTCTCGATCCGCCGCGCCTCCTCGTCGATACCGGCGATCCGCAACTCGACGCCGCGTTGAGCAGTCATTGGCGCGTCCGTTGCGGCCCATCGCGCTGGTCAGTCGTCCGGGTGGAGGCCGCTTAAGGCCCGGCCCGATCTTGCATACAATTTGTATTCTTGATTCCGCAATGGCAAGATCAAGTCTCGATCACCAGGAGCACGAGGCCGATGAACAGCAACCAACCGGTGGCCCATCCGTGGATGGCCAATTCACTGCCCGATATCAAGCAGGAGATGCTGCGCGAGATCGGCGCCCACAGCATTGAAGAATTGTTCAAGCAGATACCCGCCAGTCACCGCATGGCGCGGCCGCTCAAGCTGCCGCCGGCGCTCCGTTCCGAGTCGGCCTTGAAGCGGCATCTGAACGATCTCCTGCGCAAGAACATAACTTGTGATCGCAATCTTAATTTTCTGGGCGCCGGCTGCTGGCAGCATCATGTGCCCGCCGTCGTCGACGAGATCGTCGGGCGCGCCGAATTCTTGACGCCGGTGTGGGGCTCGCCGCAATCCGACCATGGCCGCAATCAGGCCTGGTTCGAATATGCCAGTCAACTTGGTGAGCTCCTGGGCTTCGAGGTGGTGAGCCTGCCGGTCTATTCCTGGGGTTGTGCCATCGGTCACGCGCTTCGCATGGCTTCGCGCATCGCCAAACGCCGCCAGGTGCTGGTGCCGCGCTTCAGCGATCCCGAACGCTTGTCGGTGATCCGCAACTATTGCGAACCCTCCGAGATGGGGAACTCAATCGAGGTGGTGCTTGTGGAGCACAGCAAGAAGACCGGCCTGATTGACCTCGCCGACCTGAAGCGCAAGATCTCTGCGGCCACTGCTGCTGTATATATCGAGACACCAAGTTACCTCGGTCTCATCGAGACCGGTGCTGATGAGATTGGCGCACTGGCAAAAGCCCATGGAGCGGAATTCATCGTCGGCGCCGATCCGATTTCGCTTGGCATCTTGAAACCGCCCGCGGAGTACGGAGCAGACATTGCGGTGGGGCCGACGCAGCCGCTGGGCGTTCACATGAATTGCGGCGGCGGTGCCGGTGGCTTTATCGCCTCGCGCGACGATGAACGCTATGTGCGCGAGTACAACGGCTTCCTAATTTCCATCACCACAACCGAGAAGCCCGGACAATTCGGCTTTGGCCTGGCGAGCGCTCACCAGACCTCCTACGGCATGCGCGAGCAGGGCAAGGACTGGACCGGCAATTCGGTCTATCTCTGGGCCATCGCCAATGCCGTCTATATGTCGCTGCTTGGGCCGCAAGGTTTCCGGGAAGCCGGCAATCTCATCATCGCCAATGCGCATGATGCCGCCAAGCGCATCGGCAAGGTGAAGGGCGTGAGGATTCCATTCCGCGCTGGTTTCTTCAAGGAATTCGTGGTGAACTTCGACGTGACCGGCAGAAGCGTGGCGCAGGTCAACAAGGCCTTGCTGAAACGCGGCATCTTCGGCGGCAAGGACCTTTCGCCGGAGCTTCCATCACTCGGACAAAGCGCACTCTATTGCGTGACCGAAGTGCATACCGAGGATGACATCGCGCGGCTTGTGGATGCGCTGAAGGAGGTGACGTCATGAGCAAGCCCAATGGCGATCTCCGAACCTATCATGCACCCACCTGGGATGAACCGCTGGTGATGCAGCTTGGATATCCCGGGCGGCGCGGCCAGGTGTTTGATTGCCAGGCGAAATCGGCAGACGGCCTGGTGCCGCAGAACATGCGCCGCGCGGCACCGCCGGACCTGCCGGAATTGAGCGAGCCGGAAGTGCAGCGCCACTATCTGCATCTGTCGCAAGCCACCCTGGGCATGATGGGGATCAGCATGTTCGGCACATGCACGATGAAATACAATGCCCGCGTCAGCGAGGATGCGGCGCGGCAATTGCACGAAGTCCATCCACTGCAGCCGGTTGAAACGTTGCAGGGAATTATGGAGGCGCTGCACGGTTTTGATCGCATCCTGTGCGAACTCTCCGGCATGCACCAGTTCATCTTCCAACCCGGCGGCGGCGCCGATGCCGCTTACGCGCATTGCGTGCTGACCCGCGCTTATCATCAATCGCGCGGTGAACTTGCACAGAGAAACGAGATCATCACCTCGATCCAGGCGCATCCTTGCAATGCCGCGACCGCCGCTGCCGCCGGTTTCAAGGTTATCACCCTGATGCTGGAGGCGGATGGCTATCCCCCGACCGAAGCGCTCAGGGCGGCGGTATCGAATCGCACCGCGGCTCTTCTCATCAACAACCCCGACGACATGGGACTCTACAATCCCCACATCAAGGAGTGGGTGCGGATCGCGCACGAGGCCGGCGGCTTGTGTTTCTACGACCACGCCAATTTCAACGGCGTGATGGGCAAGATCCGGGCGCGCGAACTTGGTTTCGACGCCTGCATGTTCATGCTGCACAAGACCTTTGGCGCGCCGAAGGGCGGTGGCGGCCCGGCGGTCGGCGCCTATGGCGTGTCGAAGGAGCTTGCGCCCTACTTACCCTCGCCCGTGGTTATGAAGACCGCCAAGGGCTTCAAGCTCGATGCCAACCGCCCGAAGAGTGCCGGCAAGATCCGCGAATTCTGGGGCAACGTCCCGCAGGTGTTGAAAGCCTATGCCTGGGTGCGGGCGATGGGTGCTGACGGCATCGAAGAGGGCTCCGATATCTCGGTGCTGGCCAACAAC
>JANPCS010000389.1:0-4627 GCA_031431065.1 Hyphomicrobiales bacterium
CCTTTTTTAGCCGTTCGTCGCCGAAAAGCCCAAGCTCCGCCGCAGCCATCACCAATCCTCCGACCAGCCGAATCACCGCCCAACAGAATCATGGAAAAACCAGCACGGCCAGACCAAAAAGATGTGTGCATGCATTAGCCCACAAGGGGGAGGGAGCCAATACGGACAAAGTAGTTCAAAGCGTCGCTAACTCCGCGGCCGCGTCTTCTCGGGATCGTAATGCGCGAACTTGACGATCCGCCCCGGCAGCCGCTTGGCATGGCCATCGAGCTTGCCGATTTCAACCTCCGTGCCGATCCCGGCGTTCAGCGCATCGACGCGGGCCAATGCAATGGTCTTGCCCAGTATGGGCGAGCGCATGCCGCTGGTAATTACGCCAATCTGCGCCCGTCCGATGTGCACCGGGTCACCATGGCCCACCGCATCATTGGCATCGATCTTGAGACCCACCAGCTTGCGGCGCGGATGCTCCTTGCGCTCGATCAGCGCCTGCTTGCCGATGAAATCATCGGATTTGGTTTTAAGCGGCACGGTGAACCCGATGCCAGCCTCGAAGGGATCGGTCTCTGACGTGAACTCGGAGTTGGCGAAGATCAGGCCCGCTTCGATGCGTACCATGTCGAGGGCTTCGAGACCCATCGGCTTGATGCCATGTTTTTGTCCGGCCTCCCACACCGCATCGAACACGGCTACGGCATCCTTGGGGTGGCAGAAGATTTCATAACCGAGTTCGCCGGTGTAGCCGGTGCGCGATACGACCAGTGGCGGCCCTTCGAAATGACCGATGCGGCCGATGGCAAAGCGGAACCATTCGAGTTCGCCGATGGTTGGCTGCGCGGGAGCCGTCCAGATGATCTCCTTCATCAGCTCGCGGCTGTTGGGGCCTTGCACGGCAATATTATGCAATTGATCCGTGGACGAACGAACCCAGGCCTTGTAGCCCATCTTCCCGGCCTGCTCACGCAGCCAGATGCCGGAATAATCATCGCCGCCGATCCAGCGGAAATTATTCTGGCCCAGGCGGAACACCGTGCCGTCATCGATCATGCCACCGTTCTCGTAGCACATGGCGGTATAGACCACCTGGCCCACCGAAAGCTTGCGGATGTCGCGCGTCAAGCAATATTGCAGCAGGGCCTCGGCATCAGGTCCCGTCACCTCGAATTTGCGCAAAGGCGAGAGATCGAGCACCACGCAGGCCTCGCGGCACGCCCAGTATTCCTCGACAGGGCCGTCATTGTTGAAGCGGCTGGGCAGCCAGTAACCGCGATACTCGGTATGGTTCCGGGTGAGTGCGGAGAAGCGCGGATGAAACGCGGTCTCGCGCGTCAATTGCGCGTCGGCATCAGGTGTCATGCGATAAGCCACTGCTCTGGAGAAACTGTTGGATGCGGCATAGGTGCGAACGTGAATGTCGGTTGGGTCCCAGCCGTTGCCGGGGGTGATGTCATCGGGGCACGATGACGTGACGCAGACGAGATCGGTCAGTGCACGGACCATCACGTAATCGCCGGCCCGCGACCAGGCCTCGTCCGAGACGATCAAATTGGCGTGGTCCATGCGCGTGTTGTAGAAAAAATTCAACGCTTCCCAGCCGCGCCGCTTGGCGATGCCGTAAGGGTCGAGCGCGAAGTTGAAATTCTCGGAGCAATTGACGTGGCCGGGATAGCCGGCGTCATCGTAGAAGCGCGAATTGCAGGCGGTGGCGAAGGCATCGTGACGTCCGCAGGTGTCCTGGATCACTTCCACCATCGGCTCGAAATCGAAACCGAAGGCCTTGGAAGGGAGGCCCGGCGCAGGATAGGCGCGCCCCGTCAATGTCCGCGTTACCGTGGCATCGAGCGCGTTCTCCAGCCCCGTGTCGAGCTTTCGCGCCGAGAAGCACTGGAAGTCCGTCATCTGGCGGCCCGAGACATCGATAATCTGGATGTATTCGCCGGCCTTCACCTCATAAGCTTGCGCCGTGGCGGCCCGAATTCGGATGTCCTGCAGCGGGTCGGCCAGCGGTTCCGGCAGATCGTCCAAGAGCGGCTTGGGGCGCGGCCTGGCGCGCTGGATCAGCAGTTCGATATCGGTTCCCGTGTCTTGCGAATGTGGCGGCATATCGGATGCCGGGGCGGCAACAATCAACACGCCACGCTGACTGGCCACAAACGAAGTGCTGGATTTGGATGGGCTTGCCGGGCCGAAGAGACCGAGACTGCGCGCCAAAGCCAGATTGATGTTGCGGCGGCGCAAGGCGGCAAGCGTGCGCGCCGCGCTATCGCTGGTGTTCTCCAGCATTGTCTTGAAGCCTGATGCCGTTCCGTCCGCTGTTGTGCCAAGGCCACCAAGGCCGAAATGGCCTTGAGCGTCACAGAACATCACCTCACAAGCCTGGCCACCCTCGATGTCGGTCAGCGTGATCCGGTCACCGGCCTCCACTTCGGTCACAACAGAGCCACCGCCTCTGACCGGATAGCGCTCGGCATTGGCGGGCAGACTGCGCTGGCCCGGCCTCAGGATGCGGCTAGCGGCGGGTGTGGTGTTGCGTTGCAGAAGGTGCAGCATTGGGTCTCGCAAGTTGTCGCCAGAATTGCCGGAAAGGCAGGTAAACCGCCATTCCGGAACAGCATTTCGGCGGAATATGTCATAGTTTCCCTTGACCGTCGATATAACACCATTAAAAAATATTTCCTGGGGTTGGTGGGGGACGAGCGCGCTTGAGTCGCTTTCGTAGCCTTGTGCCCTGAGTTTGCATCGGTGTGACAGGTCCCGGAGAGGGCTATTCGCCGATGACAATGGGAACTGGGATCAACGGAGGAAATACGTGATGTCAACTCAAACGGGCTCGGGCGAACTCGTCCGGGCGTTGGACTGGAAGGGTGCCTTCTGGGTTGCGGCTGGCGTACCGCCCCTGGTGCTGTTCTCGATCGGCGGCATCGCCGGCACCACCGGCAAGCTTGCCTTCCTGGTCTGGATTATTTCGATGATCATGGGCTTCCTGCAATCCTTCACCTATGCCGAAATGGCCGGCATGTTCGGCAACAAGGCGGGCGGAGCCTCCGTGTACGGAGCAACTGCCTGGCTGCGCTATTCGAAATTCATCGCGCCTTTGTCGGTGTGGTGCAACTGGTTCGCCTGGAGTCCGGTCCTCTCGCTCGGCTGCGCGATTGCGGCAGGTTATATTCTGAACGCGCTCTTCCCCTTACCGGCGGCTGATTCGCAAGCCGTGCTGGATTGGATTGCGGCCAACGCTGCCAACTACACCGACACCACGAAGTCGGTCGTCGACTACATCGCAGCCAACGCTGGCACTGCACCTGCCGACGCGATCAAGGCGGTGGCGGCAACCGATGCCGTCAGTGCCCTCACGCCGGCACTTCGCACCTGGGAGGCCTTCAATATTCCGGTGCCCGGCCTCGGCGGCCTGCACTTCAACTCGACTTTCGTCATCGGCGCCATCCTGATGTTGATCATGTTCGCCATTCAGCATCGCGGTATCGCTTCGACGGCCAGCGCCCAGAAGGTGCTTGCCATCGTCGTGCTGGTGCCGCTGCTGCTGGTGGGCCTCGTGCCGATTTTGACCGGCGCCATCGACAGCGCCAACGTCACCGGCCTCGTTCCGCCGACCGCTGGCTATTCCGGCGTCGATGGTACCTGGTCGCTGGGTGGCTGGACGCTGTTCCTCGGGGGGCTCTACATCGCCGCCTGGTCGACCTACGGCTTCGAAACAGCTGTTTGTTACACCCGCGAACTGAAGAACCCCAAGACTGACACCTTCAAAGCGATCTTCTACTCAGGCCTGCTCTGCTGCGTATTTTTCTTCCTTGTGCCATTCGCTTTTCAGGGCGTGCTCGGCCATGCCGGCATGTTGGCTCCCGGCATTGTTGACGGCACCGGTATCGCCGAAGCTCTCGGCAACATGGTCGGCGGCAACAAGGTGGTCGTCCAGATCTTCGTGATCCTCATGATCCTGGCACTGTTCCTCGCCATCATGACGGCCATGGCCGGCTCGTCCCGCACTCTCTACCAGGGCTCGAAGGACGGCTGGCTGCCGCGCTACCTCGGTCAAGTCAACGCGCACGGCGCACCGACACGCGCCATGTGGACGGACTTCGCCTTCAATCTCTTCCTGCTGGCGCTGGCGTCAGACCTTGCGGGATACTTCTACGTGCTTGCCATCTCCAATGTCGGGTACATCATCTTCAACTTCCTCAATCTCAATGCCGGCTGGATCCACCGTATGGACTCAGGCCACATCGAGCGCCCATGGAAGGCCCCCACCTGGCTGATTGGCCTCAACACCATCCTCGCTTTCGTCAACGCCCTGTTTCTCGGTGCTGGTGCAAAGGTCTGGGGTTACAACTCGGCTCTCTGGGCCGGCCTCATCTTCGCGGCCTTGATCCTGCCGGTGTTCTACTTCCGCCACTATATCCAGGATGGCGGAAAATTCCCGAAAGGTGCACTGGAGGAACTGGGTTTGAAGGAAGGCGACATGGGCCCCAAGAAGGCCGGCATGCTGCCCTACCTGACGCTGGCTGCCGGTGCGGCTGTCGTCCTTCTCGCCAACTGGTTCTTCGTTCTGCCGAGCTGATCCGGAGGTCAGCATGCTCCCTCATTTTCCCTCCCCCCTGTGGGGAGGGGT
>JANPCS010000390.1:0-2173 GCA_031431065.1 Hyphomicrobiales bacterium
CGATTCAAAGGCTTGGTTCGATGTCATCACAAACAGAATCAACCCCGCGATGAGCGATGACGACCGCGCCTTCATCGACGAAGCCCGCTGCCTTCTGCCGCCCGAGCCATGGGACGGCAGCACCTGGAAGACCTGGACCGAGGCGGTAAAGTCAGCCTCGGGCCGCAAGGGCAAGCCGCTGTTCATGCCGCTGCGCCTCGCCCTCACCGGCCTCGACCACGGGCCAGAATTGGCGCAATTGCTGCCGCTCATCACCCGCGAAAGAGCGCTTGAGCGCTTGAGCTGAATGCGCGATGATCATTCCATGATCCTCGTTGGCCAGTTCGACTCGCCCTTCGTGCGCCGTGTGGCGGTGACGCTTCATCACTACCACATGCCGTTCACGCGCAATCCGCTGTCGGTGTTCCGCAACGTGGCGGAGATGCGGAAGATCAATCCGCTGGTGCGCGTGCCCGCCCTCATTCTGGAAACCGGCGAAGTGCTGATTGATTCCTCCGCCATCATCGATCACCTCGACGAGATGGCGGGACCGGCGCGGGCCATGACACCGGCCCACGGCCCGCAACGTCGCAAGGTGATGCAAAGCATCGTGACGGCCACCGGCATATCGGAGAAAGCCGTCGCGCTTTTCTTCGAGCGGCTGTTCCATTCCGACAAGCACATCAACCGTGAATTCGAGAAACGCATGCAATCGCAGATCGAGGCGTCGCTGACCAGGCTCGAAAGCGAGTGCGGCAGCCCGTGGTTTGTCGATGCCCACATGACGCAGGCCGATATCACCATCGGCTGCATGCTGGGTCATCTCAAGATGCGGGTTCCGGAAGCCTTCCCGGGCAACAAGTATCCCAAGCTCCACGCGCTGTCGCAGCACTGCGAAATGCGCGAGGAATTCGTCAAGGCGCGGCCTGCGGCGGATGAAACAGTGCCGGCCCGCAAGGCTTAAGGCGGCAGCGGGATGGTATCGGGGCTGGGCACCGCATAGCCCTTCTGGACGGACGGCCTGGCGGCAATCTCGCGATACCATCTCAGCACATTGGGATAATCCTTCAGATCGATGCCCTGCCACTGGTGCCGCGCGATCCATGGAAAGGTGGCGATGTCGGCAATCGTGTAGCCGCCGCACATGAAGGCCTTGTCCGTAAGTAGCCTGTCGAGTACGCCGTACAGGCGTTTGGCCTCAGCCTTGAACCACTCCTCGGCAAATGGCGCCTTGCCGGGGTTGAACTTGAGGAAATAATGAGCCCGGCCCAGCATGGGCCCGACCGCCGACATCTGCCACATCAGCCATTCGAGGATCTGGATGCGGTTATCGGCGGGATAGAATTTGCCGGTTTTGAGCGCCAGATAAATCAGGATGGCGCCGGATTCGAAGACGTTCTGGCCCTTGTCGCGGTCGACGATGGCGGGAATTTTGTTGTTGGGCGAAATCTTCAGGAAGTCCGGAGCGAATTGTTCGTTGTTGCCGATGTTGATGGGATGCACCTCGTAGGGCAGTCCCATTTCCTCCAGCGCAATCGAAATCTTCTTTCCGTTCGGCGTGCCCCATGTGTAGAGATCGATCATAGCAATTGCAGTCCCCCGTTTGCTTCCATCGCCGCCTCGAGGCTGACGATGCGTTGATAGTCTTGTGGGGTCAGCACCGAAAACCCGGACAAGAAGAGTTGATCGCGCGCTTGCCGCAAATCAGGGCCGGCAAATGCGCTGGCCAGTGCGGCGCGGATCGCTACGGGGTCGCCGGCATTGGTGATGTAAGGCAGGCCCGGCACCAGCGGCGAGCGGGCGATTTCCACCAAACCCTCCAGATAGTCCGGGCGATAGGCCCTGGCCATGGCGACGCAGATGGCATCTATGGCGCAGACATCGGCCTTGCCGGATCTGACGGCTTCCATCGAGCGGACATGGCCACCCGACTGAATGGCGCGGCCGAAAAAACGCCCATCCCTCGCCAAAGGCTGAAACACCAGTTTCAACGCCAGCATGCCGGACATCGAGTCGGGATTGTTGACGGCCGCCGTGCTCCCGCGAAAATCCTCCAGCGGCATTCGCTGGCGGGCAAAGATGATGGAGGCGTAATTTGGCCCATTGCAGCCATCCACGCAATAATGCGGCGTGGCAACCAGCGTCACTTTCCCGGCCAGCGCATGAGTGAACGGGTAGCCGCAAGTCTGGCTGA
>JANPCS010000391.1:0-2324 GCA_031431065.1 Hyphomicrobiales bacterium
TCGATGTCGCGGTCGATGGTATGGGTCATGACCGGATGCAGGATCACTTCAGCGCCCATGGCCGTCAACGTGCGTGATGTCTCCGGGAACCACAGGTCGTAGCAGTTGAGAATGCCGAATCGCCCGGCGCCCTCGATGTCCCACACCAGGAAGTCCTTGCCTGGCGTGATGCCCTGTTCCAGTGGCGTGAACGGAAACATCTTGGAATAGCGCCCGATCACTTCGCCTTCGGGGTTGATCACCGAGCTGGTATTGTAGATCGCACCGTCGCGGCGCTCGTACATCGAGCCATTGACCAGCCAGATGTTGTGCCGGCGGGCCGTCGTCCGGAACTCTTCTTCAACCGTTCCCGGCAACGGCTGCGCATTTTGCAGCAATGGTCCGTACACGGCCAATTCCGAAAACATCACCATCTGCACCCACGGATACAAATGCATGGTGATGTCGATCCTCTGGCGCATCATGTCCAGGTTCGACCCATGGCCGAGGTACATCTGGATCCCGGCAATGGCAAATGGAGTCATTTCTAGGCCTTTCCTTCGAGGCAGGATTCTCTGCCTCCGATCAATGAATTTACTCCGATATGGTGTTGCATTGCAAATTTACCCCCGGAATTCGTCAAGAAATACCTAAACAGCGGCCATGGAAGACAATTTCCCGTTTCCGTGGCATGATTTCCCAATGATCTGCCGGAGCAACCCCCGATGAACCTCCATTCGCCGCTGGACCCTATCGCCGAACTGGCCGCCAACGTTGCCGTGCCCTTCGAACAGGCCCGCGCCATGCCGAAAAGCGTCTACACGTCCGAGGAATTCCTGCGCGCCGAGATGCAGCACATCTTTGCCAAGGAATGGTATTGCGCCGGCCGCGCCTCAAGCCTGTCGAACCCCGGCGACTTCGTCACCTTCGAACTCGCGGGCCAGCCGCTGATGGTGATGCGGGGGCTTGATGGCGTGCTGCGCTGCCAGTCCAACGTCTGCCTGCATCGCATGTCGGTATTGCTTGAAGGCCGCGGCAACAGGCGCATCATCACCTGCCCCTATCACGGCTGGTCCTACGAGACCGGCGGCAAGCTGCGCGGCGCCCCCGCCATGCAAAACAACGAAAGTTTCTGCAAGGAGCACTACCGCCTGCCGCAAGTCAAATGCGAAGTATGGCTCGGCTGGGTGCTGGTATCGTTGAACTCCAATGCAAAACCGGTGGCCGAGCACTTCGCCGATGTCGAAGAACTGATCCGCCCCTTCGATCTCACCAACTACACCGAGTGGTTCAATGAAAGTTTCACCTGGAACACCAACTGGAAGATCCTGGCCGAGAATTTCATGGAAAGTTACCACCTGCCGGTCTGCCATGCCGGCACCATCGGCGGGTTATCAAGGCTGGACGAGATGATCTGCCCGCCGTCGCCGCCGCATTTCAACTGGCACACCATCCTGAAGGAGCCGCACTTCCGCATCGCCTGCGCGCATCCCTCCAACACAAGGATGGAAGGCGATTTGCGCCGCACCACTTTCCTGCTGGCGCTCTATCCCAGCCTGCTGATCACTCTCACACCAGGCTACTTCTGGTATCTCTCGCTCCACCCCAGGGGCCCCACCCACGTCCACGTCAACTTCGGCGGCGGCATGTGCAACGATTTTCTGAACGATCCGGACGTGCCGGAACTGTTCAGCACACTGAAGACCCTGCTCGACAAGGTCAACGCCGAAGACAAGTCCTGCACCGAACGGGTTTATAGAGGCCTGTGTTCGCAGATGGCCAAGCCTGGGCACTTGAGCCACCTCGAGCGCCCCAACTACGATTTCGCCTCGTATTTATCGCTTATGACAAACCCCTGACGTCTTCGCCCCTCGACAGAGGGGAGAAGAAAGGGGCCCAAGCGAAGCTTGGGATAGAAGAGGGGCAACCGGTCCCCATGTATGATAGTATTACCCCCATGCGAGGCCCAGATCCCTACCAACTCCCGCGCGCGCGTGAACTCCGCCGCAACGCCACACTGGCCGAGGCCAAACTATGGGAACAGCTCCGCGCCAAGCGGATGCAGGAGCTCAAGTTCGTCCGCCAGCATCCAATTGGCCCATACTTCGCCGACTTCGCCTGCCGAAGTAAGAAATTCATTGTCGAAGTCGACGGCGCCACGCATTCCAATCCAGTCGAAATCGAACACGACCGTCAACGCATCGCCTTCCTCAACCAGCAAGGCTACCGCGTGCTGCGTATCAGTAACGACGAAGTTCTGAACGGCATGGACGAAGTGCTGACGTTGATCAGTCAGGCATTAGAGCAACCGCAATGACCAGTTGCCCCTCTCCTATCCCGCTGCT
>JANPCS010000392.1:0-2844 GCA_031431065.1 Hyphomicrobiales bacterium
AGCCGAACAACTAATTTCTGCTCGGGAAGTTGCCAAGAAGGTGAAGCAGTTTAGTACTGCCGACCGCATCCGCGATGAGTTGGCGGCGATGGGCATTGCCATCAAGGACAACAAGGATGGCACCACTTCGTGGGAGGTGAAACGGTGAAGGGCCCCCTCTCCCGCCGCGCTGCGCGCGTCGACCTCCCCCGCGAGGGGGGAGGTAAGAAAGGGGAAGATCCCCGCGAGGGGGGAGGTGAAGAGAAAGAGTATACCGGGGGTGGCAAGAGCTTGCCGCGCCGCATACTTACCTCCCCCTTGACGGGGGAGGTCGACGTGCGAAGCGCGGCGGGAGAGGGCGATGGTTCCACGCGCTCCTTCGCCAAGGCTCTCCGTACACGGATGACAATGGAAGAAATGAAACTGTGGGCTGCCCTCCGCGCCAAGCGCTTCGAGGGCTTCAAGTTCCGCCGCCAGGTTCCCATCGGACGCTATTTCGTTGACTTCGTGAATTTCGAGAAGCGCCTGATCATTGAAGTTGACGGTGGTCAGCATTCGGAATCGGAGCATGATGCCGTGCGCGATGCCTGGCTGGTCTCTCAGGGCTTCCGCATCCTCAGGTTCTGGAATGTCGATGTCCATCAGGCGCTGGATGGAACGCTGCTCGCCATCCTCGATGCGCTGAACCAGGAAACAGAACATGACGCGTGAACGCCTCTATCTCTTCGACACCACGCTGCGCGATGGCCAGCAGACGCCTGGCGTCGATTTTTCGCTGGAAGACAAGCTCGCCGTCATGGGGCTGCTCGACCAGCTGGGCGTCGACTATATCGAGGGCGGCTATCCGGGCGGCAATCCCACCGATACCGCGCTTTTTGCCGAGGAGCGCAAGACCAGGGCCACCTTCACGGCGTTTGGCATGACCAAGCGGGCGGGGCGGTCGGTGTCGAACGATGCCGGCCTGCAGCAATTGCTTAACGCCAATGCGCCCGCCGCATGTTTTGTTGCCAAGGCCTGGGACTATCACGTGCGCGTGGCGCTGGGGTGCAGCAACGAGGAGAACCTTGAGTCGATCCGCCAGACGGTCGAGGCGGCGCTTGCCGCCGGCAAAGAAGTGCTGATCGACTGCGAACATTTCTTCGATGGCTACAAGGCCAACCCCGACTATGCCCTGGCCTGCGCCAGCGAAGCCTACAAGGCGGGCGCCCGCTGGGTGGTGCTGTGCGATACCAATGGCGGCACGCTGCCGGCCGAAGTCGGCGAGATCGTCCGTACCGTGACGAAACATGTTTCCGGCGATCATCTGGGCATCCACGCGCACAATGACACCGAGCAGGCGGTGGCAAATTCGCTGGCCGCCGTCGATGCCGGGGTGCGCCATATCCAGGGCACGCTCAACGGCATCGGCGAACGTTGCGGCAATGCCAACCTGGCCTCGATCATTCCGACGCTCGTGCTGAAACATCATTATGCCTCGCGCTTCCAGACCGGCATCGATGCAACGCGCCTGCGCGAACTCACGCCTGTGTCGCGGGCCTTCGACGAATTGCTGAACCGTTCGCCCAATAAACAGGCGCCCTACGTCGGGCGAAGTGCCTTTGCCACCAAGGCCGGCATCCATGCTTCGGCGATTATGAAAGAACCCGAGACCTACGAGCATGTGCCGCCGGAGACGGTCGGCAACCGGCGTCAGATGCTGGTCTCCGATCAGGCTGGAAAATCGAACTTGCTGGCAGAGTTGCAACGCATCGGATTGGCGGTTGCCAGGGAGGACTCGCGTCTTGATGAGTTGTTGCGCGATGTGAAGGAACGTGAATCGCGGGGCTATGCTTATGAGGGCGCCGATGCCTCCTTCGAGTTGCTGGCAAGGCGGGCGCTCGGCACCGTGCCGAAATATTTCGACGTGCTTTCGTTCCGCGTCATCGTCGAGGAACGCGGCAAGGAGATGATATCCGAAGCCGTCGTCAAGGTGAAGGTCGATGACCAGATCTATCTCAATGCCGGGGAAGGCAACGGCCCGATCAACGCTCTCGACGTGGCACTGCGCAAGGACTTGGGCAAATACCAAGTCTTCATCGACGACATGGCGCTGGTGGATTTCAAGGTGCGTATCCTCAATGGCGGCACCGGAGCCACCACGCGGGTTCTGATCGAAAGCCGCGATGGCAAGGGCAATCGCTGGTTCACCGTCGGCGTGTCGCCCAACATCGTCGATGCCTCGTTCCAGGCGCTCTCCGATTCGATCATCTACAAGTTGGTAAGGGAAGGTGTGACGGCAGCGTAGAACCTCGGCATGCGCATCGGGCATGTAACCATGTCCGATGCGTGTTTGTGGTGGCTGCGGCAGAAGGCTAAGGGGCAGCGATGACCGTTGCCCATGAGCCTTCCTTGCCCCGTACACTGACGAATGCCGAAAAAGGCGTGATTCTGGCCGTGATGGCCCACCTCGTGTGGGGTGGCATGGCAATCTATTTCGGATTGATCCGGCATATCTCGCCAGTCGAGATCGCCGTGAGCCGGGGTCTCTGGTCGCTGCCGATCGCCGGGCTCGTGGTGACTTATCTCGGCCAATGGGGCGAGGTCTGGCGCGCCGTGACCAATCTCCGCAACCTGTCGATCCTGGCGCTGACGTCGGCCCTCGTGGTCTTCAACTGGGGTTTCTATGTCTGGTCGATCCAGGAAGGCCGTACGCTCGAATCAAGCCTTGGCTATTTCATCAACCCGCTCTTGAACGTGGTGATGGGCTATTTGTTCCTGGGCGAGCGCTTCACCACGCCGCAGAAAATCGCGCTTGGGTTCGCTTCCATTGCGGTGCTGATCCAGACGGTGGCGCTCGGGCACATCCCGTGGCTTGGCCTTATGCTG
>JANPCS010000393.1:0-11498 GCA_031431065.1 Hyphomicrobiales bacterium
CCGACATCTACGGCGTCAGGGGATCAATGGTGATCGGCCGCGACGCGGTGATCGAGAATTACATCGCGGGTACAAAGAATGACGTGGTCATAGGCAATGGTGCCAACAACACCATTGACGGCAGGAATGGCAATGACGCGCTCGAAGGCGGAAGCGGTAATGACAGGCTGTTAGGCGGCAAGGGGGGAGACAAACTGACAGGCGACAAGGGCAATGACGTTCTGAAAGGCGGCTCGCAGGCCGACACGTTTGCATTCACGCAGGGCAGTGACAAGGATACGGTCCTCGACTTTCAGAACGACCTTGATCGGGTTAGACTCGACAACAACCTGTGGACCGGCAATCTTACCGAGCAGCAGATCATCGACCAGTTCGGCTCGAAGAGTGGCGGTAATGTCATCTTTGACTTTGGTGGCGGAGACGTATTGACGTTGAACAACGTCACGTTGAACGCACTGTTGGACGATCTTGTAATCGTTTGAGCCGCCGGATTTGGGGCCTTCCGCCCGATCCGGCCGCTCACCCGCACAGGTTAATAGGAAAGAAACCCCTGCATCTCCACCTGGAAGCGCGGCCAGCCTGGGTCCTTTTCGAGGATCAGGTGATTGCGGCCTTCAAGGGCGGCAAAGCGCGCGCCAGGAATACCAGCGGCGATGCGCCGGCCCTCTTCGAAGGGTTGCACCGCATCGTCAGTGCAGCAGATGGCTCCACACCGGGCTGTTCCAATCGTGTTCCTGGTGATTGAGCCAGTTTCCCGCCTTCACCAGGGGCAAGCCGTCGCCGACTGTCGCGTAAGCGATATGGGGGCCGTCCCCCGCCGTGCAGATAGACCAGAATGTCGAAGACCTGCGGTTCCACTTCGATCAACGCCTCGCCGGTTCGCAGCTTGCGGCTTTTCACATCCACGCAATAACGATCGAAGCTGTAAAGCATGTTTTCTCCCGGTACTTAATCCCCGCCCAAGCAAATCAAGCAGTTCTCAATGGAAAATCAAGACTTCCTTCAACTCTTAAGTTAGTTGCCCAGTTAGTGTCTGTTACGCGCGGAACAGCGCCGTGCCGGCAGAAGTGACATTCATGGCGGGGGCCGGTCACACAGCCCGTAACAGTCAACACGTCAACCGAATGGAGAAACTTCATGACCCGTTTCGCTTCATCTGCCCTCGCCACTCTGACGGCCGCGTCTGGCCTGTTTGCCTTGACGGCGGGCAGCGCGCTGGCCGATACCAAGGTGTTTCAAGCTCGCAGCATCTGCGTTGGCGGAACTGCAGGCGCCACTGTGGGCACCATGACCAATCCCTCATTCACAACCTTTGTCAACGTGTACTGCTCAATCAACCGTGACCGCACGGACGCCAAGCCGACGCTGGTGCAGGTGACGGTCGTCGACAACAGCTCGCTGCTGATCGGCGATGGCAATTTTTCATGCAACCTCACGCCGGTTTCCCGGACCGGTGCGCTCGTTGGCACACCCGGCGGAAGTGCTGTTACCACCGGTGTTAACTCAGCAGGCCAGATATTGACCGTACCAATCCCGGCCGCCGTGCCGACTGACGGCACAATGACGCTGAAGTGCAAGGTTCCGCGCCGCGGTGCCGGCGATCCGGTTTCGCTAGTCGCCTCAATCAAGGTCGTCGAGCCCGATCCGACCAACTGATTGGGGCATTCGCCCAAACCAGTCATTCCGCGTGAGTTCAAGTTGGCTCGCCACCGATAACAGAGTGGCGGGCCAACCCGCTTTTGGGGCGCCAATTGGAGCGCTTACCAGGGAAACTGCGACTTTCCACACCGCCGCCCATGGTTCACCAACGATTTATTTTGATTTTGACAGACGTCCAGAAGTTGTGCCAGTTTGTCCCAAGATGGGGCGAACCGTTAAGACACGATTAAGAATCAGGAGATCTACGATGCAATTCGCTCGATCAGTCAAAGCCTTGGCTTTGGCGGCGGCGGTGTTGTTTGCCCCAAGCCTCGCTTCGGCAACCACCCTCACATACCAGAACCCGGCAAATATTTTTGGGTCGAACGGCTCAGCCAGTGTTCATATTCTGTCGCCACGCAACATCCGGGCGCAAGCTGGCGGCTTTGCACTGAAGGGTGACATCAGCGGCGACAGCGCGCTGGAATCCTTCACAGCCTGGTGCCTCGACATCTCGACCACGATCAACCTCAGCTACAACTACACGGTCACGAACTCGCCGTTCAGCCTTTCGCCACTCAGTGCGACGCGAGTCGCCAATATCAAGGCGCTGTTCAAAACTGGCCTGACGGGTCTGAATCTGGCCATTGGCAGAAATTCGGCAGGCTTCCAGCTGGCCCTGTGGGAGCTTGTCTACGAAAATACCGGTGGTCCGTTGGACGCCGGCGCAGGAAATTTCCGGGCGTCAAACAGCGCCAGTGCGATTGCCACGGCAAATCTCCTGCTGGCAGGCCTGGGCGGCCCGATTACCGGCAATTTTGAACTGACATTCCTGGAGGCTTACTCAACGCGCGGTGTCTACAAGAGCCAGAATTTCGTTACTGGAAAGCCAATTCCGGACGACATTTCGGCGGTTCCTCTTCCGGCCGCCGGCCTGTTGCTGTTCGGCGCCTTGTTCGGCACTACGGTGCTGGCGCGGCAACGGCGGCGCATTGCCAACTGAGATTGCTTGAGAGCAAGCAAGACGAAGGGAGCGTTCCGCGGGGAGCGCTCCTCTTTCTTTTAAGCTGCTGCCGCGCGCCTTTGCAGGGCCAGCCAGGCGATCATCGCCAAAGCCAGAGCGACCATCGGGAAGACGGCGTAGTTGACCGCACTCCAGCCGAACCAAGCCAACAGCTTGCCGGCGCCGAGGGAAGTCAGCGCCGTCGTTCCGAAGACCAGGAAGTCGTTCAGTCCCTGCGCCTTGTTGCGCTCGGCCGGCTCGTAAGTTGTGGTCAGCAACGTCGTGCCGCCGATGAAGCCGAAATTCCACCCCAGGCCCAGCAACACCAGGCCCACGGCAAAGTTCTCGAAACGTATGCCCAGAAGGCCCGAGATGGCGGCACCGGTCAGCAGCAACATGCCGATCGCCGAAATGCGGGCCGCGCCGAAGCGGGCGATCAGGCCGCCGGTGAAGAAGCTCGGCACGAACATGGCAAGCGCGTGCCACTGGATGACCCAGCCCGAATCCTGCACGCTGAAGCCGCAGCCCAGCATGGCAACCGGGGTCGCTGTCATCACCAGCATCATGATGCCATAGGCCAGCATGCCGGTCAGCGCCGCCACGATGTAACGCGGCTGCCTGGCGATGACGCTCAGCGGCCGGCCGGTCGCGGTGGCGATATCCTCCTTGTACGGAATATCGACGGCGAGAAGGATCACGGCACCGATTAAGGCAAGTCCGGCCATCGCCGCCCATGTCCCGGCAAAGATCACGGGGGCAAACAGATCGACGGTACTGTTCACCAGCAGCGTCCCGAAGACCGCGGCGACGATGCCACCCGTCATCACCCAGGAAATTGCCTTGGGGCGGAACGTCGGGCTGGCGAGATCGGCGGCGGCGAACCGGTAGTACGATGCGGAGGCCTGATAGATGCCGATCAGAAACGCGCCAGCCAGAAACAACGCGAAGCTGCGCTGGTAGATGGCGTAGGCGCCAAGCAACCCGCCGCAAGCCCCCGCCAGCGCGCAGGCAACAAAGCCAGTGCGGCGGCCGACGCGCTTCATCAGCAGCGAGATCGGAAAGGTTGTGGTGGCGGTGCCGATGATCATCATCGACATCGGCAGTGTCGCCCAGGCCGGGTCGGGCGAAAGCTGAAAACCGGCAAGTCCGGCGGTCACCACCACGGCCATCGTCACCGCGCCATAGATGGCTTGCGCCATCGCCAGCACTGCGGCGTTCCGCCGGGCCCTGGTGTCGTCGAATTCCATGACAGTGGTCATGCCGCAAACTCCTCCGGTCGCCTGTGGCGGGCCAGCGCATCGAGCACGCCATTGACGAAGCGCGGTTCCTCGACACCGAAGAATGCATCGGCGACATCGACATATTCGCTGATCGCCACGCGGGCCGGCACACGTTCCATGAACATCAACTCATAGGCTCCGGCGCGCAGGATGGCGCGCACCGTCGAGTCAAGCCGGTGCAGCGGCCAGGCCTTGTCGAGGATCTTGTCGACGGCGGGATCGATGGACTTCTGTTCTCGCACCACACCATCCACCACTTCGCGCAAGTGTTTATAGTCAGCCTCGCCGCATTGGCCACCGTCGAAATCATCGCCGCTGGCGCGCGTCGAGAACTGCGCCAGCGTCTCGCCAACGTCGGAACCCGAGAGATCCATTTGATAGAGCGCCTGAACGGCGCCCAGGCGTGCGGCGGCGCGTTCAACCGGCTTGCCGCGGCGTTTTTCGTTCACGCCTGCACCTTGGCAGCCATCATCCTCGAAAACCTGATCATGGCGAGAGTGGCGTCGGCCGCACCTCCGCCCTTGTTCATATCGTCGAGCTTGGCCCTGGCCCAGGCCTGTTCCATGGTCTCGCACGTCAGGATACCATTGCCGATGCACAGGCCCTCAAGCGTCAGGTTCATGATGCCGCGGGCACTTTCGTTGGCAACGATATCATAGTGCGTGGTCTCGCCGCGCAGCACGGCGCCCAGAGCGGCATATCCGTGATAGAGCCCCGTCTCATGCGCAATGGCGATGGCGCCCGGCAGCTCAAGCGCGCCCGGAACGGTCATGCGTTCCCAGGTGGAACCGACGCGTTCGATGGCTTCAATGGCGCCACGGCACAGCTCGTCGCAGAGCTCGCCATAGAAGCGCGCCTCGAGAATGAGGATGTGGGCTCTGATCTTTTCGGCGGCGGCCGCCTGTCGTCCGGTCTTCATGTGGGCATAAACTCTGTGAGGCGCGCCACATAGCGCGCCAGCATATCAATTACAATGTTCACGCGCTGACCCTGGCGCATCGAACCCCAGGTTGTCACGCTTTGCGTATGGGGAATGATGTTGACGCCAAAGACGTTGCGCTCAACCTCGTTGACCGTCAACGAGGTTCCATCGATGGCGATCGAGCCCTTGGGCGCAATGAAGCGGGCCAGG
This sequence comes from Hyphomicrobiales bacterium, assembly GCA_031431065.1. GTDB lineage: Bacteria > Pseudomonadota > Alphaproteobacteria > Rhizobiales > Aestuariivirgaceae > Aestuariivirga. The sequence goes on from JANPCS010000393.1 coordinate 5,054, forward strand.
TCATCGGGCACCGAGATGCGGTAGCGCTGCGAACCGCCGTCGGGTGTGATCGACAAGATCTCGCCCAGCCCGTCGACATGGCCCGACACGATGTGGCCGCCCAGTTCATCGCCAACTTTGAGGGAGCGTTCGAGATTGATACGGGTGCCCTGCCCCAAGCCGCCGAGATTGGTCTTCGACAAGGTCTCGGCCGAGACCTCAACGGCAAACCAGTCCGCGCCCTTCTCGATCACCGTCAGGCAGCAGCCGCTGCAGGCGATCGAAGCGCCGATAGCGATGTTCGCCACGTCATAACCCGTGGCAATCTCGAAGCGCGTATCGCCACGTTTTGCAATGGCACGGACGGTGCCGATATCGGTGATGATGCCGGTGAACATTTGGTAGCCCTCATGCTGAGGCGGGCGCGTTACGCGCCTCGAAGCATATCTCGTTTGGTTGGCCCTTCTAGGCCCGGCTTTGCCGGGCACCTCAGGGTGAGGATATTATTTGACGCTTCTCATAGACCGTCAGCACATCGCTCCCAAGTTTTTCTTCTTGGCGGATGACGAATGGCTGCACTGCCTGTTCCAGTGACATTCCGGAGACGGCATCGACACCTTGCGGGCCGAGCTTCACCGGTGAACGGAAAATCTGAAACTCATCGACAATCCCTTGATCCAGAAAATGCCGCGCCACCCTGGCGCCGCCCTCGACCAGCAAACGATTGACGTGGTCCATGCCGCTCAAGTCGTGGACCACGATAGCGCCTCTTGTTGAAAGTTTCCGAGAGGGCGATAGCGCGCTATGTCCAAACACAAAGGGTTGGGGCGACCGGTCTTCCAATCCGGGCAAGCGGCAGGTCAGCAGCGGATCGTCAATGCGAACCGTACCCATGCCAACCAGGATGGCATCGCATTGCGCCCGCAGGAGATGCACCCGGGCATTGGCTTCGGGACCTGTGATCGCGGTCTTCTCACCAGCCCTCGCGGCAATCATCTCATCGGCAGAAACCGCAAGCTTTAGAATCACATAGGGGCGCTTCTTGACGATCCGGGTGAGGAAACCGGCAAGATCGCGGCGGGCTTCGCCGGCTCCCAACCCAACATCGGCCGCTATCCCCGCAGCGCGCAAGATGGCGTATCCGCCGCCTGAAACGCGCGGATCAGGGTCTTCCAAAGCCGATACCACACGCACCACGCCTGCCCGCACCAATGCCTCGGCGCAGGGTCCAGTCCGCCCGTGGTGAGCACAGGGTTCAAGCGTCACAAAGGCTGTGGCGCCGCGCGCGGCCTCGCCCGCCATGGCAAGGGCTTCCGTCTCGGCATGCGGCCTGCCACCGGGTTGGGTCCAACCGACGCCCTGCACTTGGCCGTCCTTGACGATCACACAGCCGACATTGGGGTTTTCAGCTGTGGTGCCCAGCGCCCGGCAGCCCAGCCGCAGCGCATAGTCCATCCAGCGGATATCGTCAGTTGTCACCGGTCTCGCCGTTGTCATCGACACCCGAGAGCTCGCCCAGCAGCTCTTCAAAGTCCTTGGCCTCACGGAAGTTCTTGTAGACCGAGGCAAAGCGCACATAGGCCACGTCATCGAGCATCTTCAAGGCTTCCATGACCAGCTTTCCGACCGTCTCCGACTTGATCTCGCTTTCGCCCAGGCTCTCCAGCCGTCTGACGATGCCCGATACCATGCGCTCGACGCGCTCGGGATCGACTGGGCGCTTGCGCAATGCCACCTGGATCGAGCGCATCAGCTTGTCACGGTCGAATGGCACCCGCCGGCCGGTCTTCTTCACCACCATCAACTCGCGCAGCTGCACGCGCTCGAAGGTGGTGAAGCGGCCGGAGCAATCCGGGCAATAGCGGCGGCGGCGGATGGCCGTGCCATCCTCGGTCGGACGCGAGTCCTTCACCTGGGTTTCTTCATTCGAGCAGAAGGGACAGCGCAAGGTTCAGGGTCTCCTGGGGATCATGCCGGTGAACTCTTGCGGGCTCCGAAAGGCCGGGTCAAGTCCGGCCCCGCGAAGTGACGATTTTCCTCCCCCTTGTGGGGAGGGGCTGTTTTCAATAGATCGGGAAACGCGCCGTCAGGGCCTTGACCTTCGCGGCCACCGCCTTCTCCACCTTGGCATTGCCCGGCTCGCCGTTGGCTGCCAGGCCGTCCAGCACCTCGGTGATGAGATCGCCGACATGGGCAAACTCCTTGGCGCCGAAGCCACGCGTCGTTCCGGCCGGCGTTCCCAGACGGATGCCGCTGGTGATGGTGAAGGGGGCGGGATCGAAGGGGATGCCGTTCTTGTTGCAGGTGATCAGGGCGCGCCCCAAAGCCTGTTCGGCTGATTTGCCGGTCACACCCTTCTTGCGCAGGTCAACCAGCATCAGATGCGTGTCGGTACCGCCCGATACAAGATCGCAGCCGCCCTCCAGCATCGCCTGGGCCAACACCCTGGCATTGCCGGCCACCGCCGCCGCATATTTCTTGAAAGCGGGTTTCAACGCCTCGCCAAAGGCCACCGCCTTGGCGGCGATCACATGCTCCAGCGGCCCACCTTGCAGGCCGGGGAACACCGCCGAGTTGATCTTCTTGCCGAGATCGCCGTTGCGGCTGAGGACCATGCCGCCACGGGGCCCGCGCAGCGTCTTGTGGGTGGTCGTCGTCACCACATCGGCGAACTCAAGCGGATTGGGGTGAACGCCACCCGCCACCAGTCCGGCGAAATGCGCCATGTCGACCATCAGGATGGCGCCAACCGAGTCGGCGATGTCGCGGAAGCGCTTGAAGTCGAGAAGGCGCGGATAGGCGGAGCCCCCGGCGATGATCAGCCTCGGTTTGACATCAAGCGCCTGCGACTCCAGCAGGTCATAATCGATCAGATGGTTGTCTTCACGCACCTTGTAGGGGGAGACCTTGAACCACTTACCGGACTGGTTGACGGGCGAACCATGAGTCAGGTGACCGCCGCAGGCGAGATCGAGGCCCATGTAGGTGTCACCGGGTTGCAGCAAAGCAAAGAACACCGCCTGATTGGCCTGGGCGCCCGAATGCGGCTGCACATTGGCGAAGGAGCAGGAGAACAGTTCCATGGCGCGGTCGATGGCGAGGTTCTCGGACACGTCGACATACTGGCAGCCGCCATAGTAGCGGCGGCCGGGATAGCCTTCCGCGTACTTGTTGGTCATCACCGACCCCTGCGCTTCCATCACCGCCCGCGAGACGATGTTTTCAGAGGCGATCAGCTCGATCTCGTGCTGCTGGCGGCCAAGTTCGGCGGCGATTGCCTTGGCAATCCTCGGGTCGCTTTTGGCCAGTGCGTCCGTGAAGAACCCGGGGAACAATGGCTTGCGGCCAGGCTTCTTCGGCGGGGCCTTCTTGGCAGCTTTCTTCGCCGGCCTGGCTTTTGTTCTCGAAACTGCCTTTTTCACGGACTTCATCGCCATCGCAATCCTCGCCATCAGAGTTTCTGCCGCACATGACAGATTGCGGCGCCGAGGTCCAGCTACTCCATGCGCGAAAATCAGGCCGGATGGCGGGCGCGTCCGAGCTTCAGTTGGCGGCGGATGCGGTCTTCTGGGGCTTGACGACCGGTTTCTTGGCTGTCACCGGGGTCTTGCAGCCGTCCGGCAGCCTGCCGCCGGCTCCCGCCTTGCACTGAGTTGCGGCGGGCTTCTTGGCGGCGGTGGACGTTGCCGGCTTCTTGGCCTTGGCATCCGCAGCCAATTTCTTGTCAGATGCCGCAGTCTTGGCCGCGATAGTCGCAGTATCCTTCTTCACCACTTTCTTGGTGGCCGTCTTGCTCGAAGCCGCCTTGGTTTTGGAAGCAGTCTTCTTTGCCGGCTTCTTGGCCGTGCCCGCCTGCTTGCTGGCCAGGAAATTGACGAACGTGCCTTCCTTGTCGCTGTTGCCATTCCGTATAAGTGTTTTCGCCGCAGTCTTGGAGGCTTTGCTCCTGGCCGCGGATTTGCCTGTGGTCTTGGCCTTGGCCGGCAGCAGGCTGTCGCCGGTCCCGGCACTGCGCCCGATATCGGCGCTGGCATCCTGTTTGTCGGAGTTGCGCGACGAGCGGAACAGCGACGCGAAGCCGAAAGCCTCGTCGGAATCAACGGCATCGAGCGAACGCGGAATGGGCTTCAGGACATAGCGCTTGCCACCCTGGCTTTCGCCCACCGGAAGCGGCTGGCCCAGAACAAATCCACTGCCGTCAAGTTCGTAGACATCGCGCCGAAAGGCGGCCACGCCGCCTGCCACCGGCCAGGCCGTGAGGTAGGCCACGCGCAATTGCGGGGCGTTGGCGATTGGCGTGTCGAGCCGTTCCCTGGTCTGGCCAAGTTCGGCAATGCGGTTGGACTCGATGCCGTCCTGGCCTTGCAGCACCCAGTTGATGAATGTCGCGACATTCTGCACGCGAATGCAACCGGACGAGAACAGGCGTTCGCCGGACCCGAAGAGCTGCGGCTCCGGTGTGTCATGCAAGTAAATGCCAAAGGGGCTGTTGAACTCGATCTTGGCGGTTGCCATGGCGTTGCTGCCGCCCGGCTCTTGACGGAAATGATAATTGTCAACGACCACGCGGCGCCAGTTGATGGAATTCGGATTGACCTCCGGGCCGCCGACACCATCGAAGATTTTCATGTTCATGTCGTCCATCACCTTGGACGGACGCGTTGACAGCATGCGCGGCAGGATGTCCTTTTCGACAATCGAAGGCGGCGCGTTCCAGTAGGGATTAAAGCGGATGACGGTGAGCGGCGTCATCACCACGGGTGTTGGCCGCGACGGCCGGCCGACGATGGCGTTGTGAAGCGAATAGACTTTGCCGTCGTTGATGGTCTCGATCTGCTGGGCTGGGATGTTGACGACAACATAGCGGCTGCCGAGGTCCTTGGAGTATTCGGCAAAGCGCGGGATGTTGGCGCGGATGGTCCTCAAGCGCTGTTCGGCGGATACGTTCAATTGCGACAAGGTCGGGCCGTCTATGGTACCGGTCACCGCCAGGCCGTGATTGGTCTGGAAACGCTGAACGGCGCTTTCGGTGGCCGACGTATAGACCTCGGCAAATTCTCCAGATGCCGCTTCGGTGCGCAGATAGCCTTCGATGTAGAGGCGCTTGTTCAGGGCGCCAACTGCCTTGCCGGTGGAGCCCTTTTTCAATTTGCCCGATGGCACCCTGGGCCAGCCGCCGGCCGCCACAATCGCCGCATACTTGCTCTCAACGGCCTGCATGCTGGTGGTGCTGTCGAGGGCCAGGAAGGGGCTGACCGAACCATCATTGACGATGCGCGATTGGGTGGTCGCCTTGCCGCCGGTCACGGCGTGAGTTGCCCAGTTCTTCTGCTGGTTCGCGTTGGAATCAGCCTTCTTCTTGCGGAACATGTTGCTGGCTGGTTCCTCAGCTTCCGCGAAAGCCAGCGAGGCGCTGGTGATTGCCACACCACCAACCAGCAGCAACGCCAACGAACCCATCATCATTCGCCGCGCCGCATGCCTCAAAAATCCGCAAGCCATTCACAACCTCATACCCAAAAACCACGCCAGACCACCACGCCGCGCCCTGCCGCCAATGCAAGACGCTGATCATAACAGCCCGGTTCCGACTCGTCAAAAGCCGGCCACATTGCGGACATGAGAAGCCGGGCAATTGCGGCAAGAATGCGTATAGGGGGCACGAAAAGGCAAGAGCCTAAAACATCAAGGCCGCGCCGCGGCATTTCTGCCACAGCACGGCCCCTAAGCCCTCTTGCAGGGTTGATAATTAGAGGCGGTAGAGAATCTGGTCGGTCCAGTAACGCTCCAGGCGGGTCAGCGCCTTGTTGATGCGGTCAAGCTCCTCGATATTGAGGCCAACGACCTGCTCCACCGCCTGCATCTGGCGATTGTAAAGCGCATCGACGCGATTGCGGATCGACTGGCCCTTGGGGGTCAACCGGACGCGCACCGAGCGCTTGTCGGTGGCGGAGCGTTCGTGATGAACGTAGCCGGCTTCGACAAGCTTCTTGAGATTGTAGGAGACATTCGATCCCTGATAGTGACCGCGGGTCTTCAATTCGCCCGCCGTCAGTTCGGAATCGGCAATGTTGAACAGCAACAGTGCCTGCACCGGATTGACTTCCGGTTCGCCGGCGCGTTCGAAGTCATCCTTGATGACGTCGAGGAGCCTGCGGTGCAGACGCTCAATCAAGTTGAGCGCCTCGAGATATTTCGGCTTGACCGGATGCCGGACAGGCTCGACCGTCTGCGGGCGCAACGCCCCCATCACTTCAGTACGCATGTTTATCCACCTTACCCTTGAGCCGGGGCTGGCTTCTTTGTCCATTCCCCTCGTCATGTGCAAACTACGGCGCGGCGGCTTAAAGCAGCCTCAATAGCTTGAGTAAATTTATTCTTATAATTTCAGATATTTGGGGCAAGCAGCAATAGGGTTTACAGGGCCTTTCGCGGGTCCATCAAATGCCGCACGATCTGTTGTCCG
>JANPCS010000394.1:0-2009 GCA_031431065.1 Hyphomicrobiales bacterium
ACAAGCAGTGCCAGCGCCGAAAAGCGCGTCGCAAGGCCGAGGATCAGCAGGATGGGGAAGGCATGCTCGGCCACTTGCGCGCCGAGTGCTGCCAGTTCTGGCGGCACCACCGGCAGCTTGTACTCCTCCTTGAAGAGGAACAGTGTGCTGTCATTGACATGGAAAATATTCCAGTCCTGGACTTTGGTGCGTCCGGAGTTCCAGAACACCAGGCCGATAGCCAGCCGCCCGATGAGCCCGATGAGCGAATGCGGCGTGCGGGCCATCAGGTTTATCAGCGAGTTGATGAGACGGGTCATGCGGAATATCCTGTTGCAACGCCTGTTGAGAAGAACCAGCGCAGATCTTCTGCGATGTCGAGGTCTGGATGCCGATCGGCGGTCTGTTCGACCGCATCAGCAAGTGACATGCCGGTCTTGAGCGCTGACAGAAAGGCGGAACGCGGCAGTGAGACGACTGTCAAGTTGACATCAGCCAGGGGCCGCGCCACCAGCACGCATTGGCCTTGGTCCAGCTTAAGCGATGACATCGGCGCGCCGCCGTGATGTGCCTGCCAGATGCCGGCCACCGCAAAGGGCGATTGCACCGACCCCACCGAACCATGAAATGCCAAGCGCATTGCACCAAGCTGCTCAACGTCAATCGACGCCAGATCCGCGGCCGGCAGCGCTGCTTGATCGGCGGCGTGATAGGCACGCCACCACAAGTCTTCGAGTTCGGAAACGTCGCCAAGATAGGGCACGCTTTGGGCTGGCTGGAAGCCACGGATGAAGTCCGGCAAGCCGCCGCCATATTCGATCAGCACCGGCGAGTTTGGCCTGTGGCGATCGGCATAGGTCAAAGCCATTGCCGTGAAAAACTCCTGGCCAACCAGTTGTCCGGTGACCGGGAAACGCACCTTCAAGGCATTGACCAGTGCCGCCGCCACGTTGTTGCGATAGACGCGCATGCGCTGGTGCGGCAATTGAGCGGTCCAATCGCCAATCGCATGTTGAAACGCGGCGGCTTGCATCAGGCGGCCTTTCGCAGACGGCGGAGAACGAGATCAGCCCGCCGCGCCTCCGCCAACAGATCGTCAAGTGCCGGCACATTATTGTCGCGCTCGATCAATGTCGGCAGAGGACCCGTGCGCGCGATGACCTCGGCATAGAGTTCCCACACCGGATCGGCCACCGCCGCGCCATGCGTGTCGAGCAACAGCGGTTCACCTTCGGCATCGGTGGTGACATCGTGACCGGCAAGATGAATCTCCTGCACGTGTGTAAGTGGATAAGCATCGATATACGCTAAGACCGATGTCTTGAGATTGGCGGCCGAAATGAAAACATTGTTGACGTCGAGCAGCAGTCCGCAACCGGTACGGCGCACGATCTCGGCAATGAATTCGGCTTCCGAATAACTGCTCTCTTCGAAGCTCAAATAGCTCGATGGATTCTCCAGCAGCATCTGCCGGCCCATCGCCGATTGCGTCTCGTCGATATGCGCGCAAACCTGCACCAGCGTCGCGGTCGTGTAAGGTAGCGGCAGAAGATCGCTCAGGTAACCGGTATCATGCGTCGACCAAGCCAGGTGTTCGGAGAACAGGCCGGGCTGATAGCGCTCATTGAGGCTCTTGAGCCGCCGCAGATGCGCCTTGTCGAGGGGACGGTTGCCGCCGATCGACAGGCCGACACCGTGCAGCGACAATTGATAGACCTGACGAATGGCCGTCAGGTAGCGGTGCGGCGGACCGCCGCCGCCCATGTAGTTTTCGGCATGAATTTCGAAGAACCCGAGATCGGGCTTTGTGGCCATAACAGTGCTGTAGTGTTCGGCCTTGAGACCAAGGCCGCTTCTTGCCGGAATGCCGCTCGAAGTAGTCATCATGACAAAGTGGGGCGCGGTCCGGAAACCGCGCCCCGAAACTCAGGCCGGACGCTTGATGGCTTCGAGCGAGCCGGGACCAAGCGGCGTTTCCGTGGTGACGCAGCTACCCTTCGGCACCAGCTTCCAGGCATTGCCCTGATAGT
>JANPCS010000395.1:0-4674 GCA_031431065.1 Hyphomicrobiales bacterium
GGGTCCTGCTCATGACGGTGAGCTCGGATGGGGTGGAATGGCAGGCCTGCGGGTTCCGGTTAACGTGGCTGGAATTCCCGGGGGCTTCGGGTGTGACCCTTGGATACTAAGGTCCAAGCGCCTTCGATGGCTAGTGGAACATCGCCGTTCCGCAAAGAGCACATCCCTGGCGGAAAGCCCTGCCGGCTCAACGGGCGCTGCTCAGCGCTATTTACCGCCAGCCTCACAAGCTGGCTATCCCGCGCCGGGCAGCGCCCGCGCCTCCCACCTTCCTCGAGGGACAGCTGTCACCCTCACCAAGGATGACGCACGCCTGAACGTCTACTCCCGCCCGCGGAAGCAGACTTAATCGTAACCAATGCGATTACGATTGAAATCCAACTCTGAAAGCCCGATATGTGCCCCGTCCGGAGCATGCCGCTCCCCAACCCTAACACCGCCACATTCTGGCGTGCTGGAAATCCGCCATGCAACTCAAGGGCTTTCACCACCTCACAGCAGTCACCGCCGATGCCCCCGGCAATCACAAGTTCTATACCCAGACGCTGGGCCTGCGCCTCGTCAAGAAGACGGTGAACCAGGACGACACCTCGGCCTATCACCTGTTCTATGCCGATGGCATCGGGTCTCCAGGCACCGACATCACCTTTTTCGACTGGCCGACGGGGCGCGAAAGCAGAGGCACGCATGCGGTGACGGGCACCGGGTTCCGTGTTGCCAGTGAGGCGGCGCTCAAATTCTGGCAACACCGCTTCAGCATGCTGGGCGTCAGCCACGACAAGATCGCCGAGCAGGCCGGATGGCAGACATTGGCCTTCGAGGACCCGGAAGGCCAGCGCCTGGCGCTGGTGGCCGACAATGCCGGTGAGGCGCATTCATGGGAGCTGAGCCCGGTTCCGGCCGAGCATCAAATTCGCGGGCTTGGTCCCATCACCATGAGCGTTCCCGATATCCGCCACACCGATACGCTGCTGACCAACCTGATGGGCATGGTGCCCACCGGCTCCTTCGGCGGCACGCATGTCTACAAGATGGGTGCGGCGGGTGCGGTTGGCGAGTTGCATGTGACGGTCGATCCTACGCTGCCTCCCGCTCAACAGGGCGCGGGCGGGGTTCACCACGTGGCGTTCAATATTCCGTATGCGGACTATGATGCCTGGGCCGAGCGCCTGCGCAAGATGCGGGTGCCGAATTCCGGCCCCGTCGACCGCTTCTGGTTCAAGAGCCTGTATTTCCGCGAGCCCAGTGGCGTGCTCTTCGAACTCGCCACCGATCATCCTGGCTTTGCAACGGACGAGGCCATGGACAAGCTCGGCACGACACTGTCGCTGCCGCCCTTCCTTGAGGGCCGCAGGGCTGAGATTGAGGCGGGGTTGAAGAAGATTTGATTTCGCAGACCCCTTCCGGCGCTTCGTGCCACCTCCCCCGCTTCGCGAAGGAGGATAAGAAAACATCCCTCTTCGCTTGCGGGGAGGGTGCCTCGCGTTAGCGAGGCGGGTGGGGTCAGCTACGACCTCACCTCTTTCAACGCGCCATAAAGCCTGGCGTATCGCGGCAGCATTTCGCTTTCGTAGAATCTTGTGTTGGCAAGTTTCGGCTCGATCACCATCTTGCTGCGCACCATGGCGGCGCAGCCCTCCTCGATGGTCTTGAACCTGCCCGCACCATGAGCTGCGAGGATGGCGCAGCCCAGCGCCGGGGCATCGGCCACTTCGGTCAGTTCGATCGGCGCTCCAATCGTGTCGGCGTGAATCTGCAGCCACAATGGCGAATTGCTCGCACCACCAGCCAGCACGATGCGTTGTGGCGTGAAGGCCTCGCCGAAGCTGTCGGTGATCAGGCGAGTGCCAAGGCAAATGCCCTCGATGATGGCGCGGAAGACATGCGCCGGTGTGTGCTTCAGGGTCAGGCCAGTAATGGCGCCGCGCGACAGCGCATCGGTATAGGGCGTGCGGTTGCCCTGGAAATGATCGAGCACCAGCAAACCCTCCGCACCCGGAGCAATTGCCGCGGCGCCATCATTCAATGCTTCAAAGCTCGTGTGCTCTGCAAAGTGGCGCTTGAACCAGGCGATGACCGAGCCGGTCGATGTCTGGCCGCCCTCGATGATCGGTTTTCCGGGATAGACGCCATCCATGTAAGTGCCCCAGACACCTTCCTTGTGCACCACGCGGCCGGCGATACCGATGTGCAGATGCGACGAGCCGGTGATCAGCGCCATCTCGCCCGGCCTGGTGACGCCCAAACCAATGACGCCGATGAAGGCATCGGAGCCGCCCTGCACCACCAGCAATCCGGCATTGAGGCCGAGATGTTGAGCTGCCTCCCGCGTCAGCGGGCCGATCGGCGTTCCGGGCGCCACGATCGGATTGGGCCACTTCGCCTCGAGTTCGGACAAGCCGACAGCAGCCAGCAGCGAGCGCGGCACGCCGCCGTGCTGGGTCTGATAATGCCAGCGGATGCAGGCATTGCCGAGCGAGCCTACCCAAAGATCGGTCAGGCGGAAATTGATGTAGTCCTGATATTCCCCGACCTTGGCGGCGCGCGCGAAGAGTTCCGGCTGCTGGCGCTTCATCCACAGCGACTTGGGAATCATCCATTCGGCCGAAACGGGGCCCGCCCCACCGCCATTCACCCGCAGGAACGGGTCTTTCGTGGCCGCAATCTCACTGGCCTCGCGCGCCGAGCGCACATCCATCCAGATCATGCAGGGGCGCAAGGGCCTACCCGCGGCATCGAGCGCCACGACCGAGCAGCAGGTGGTATCGACACTGAGCGCTATGATATCGGAAGGCCGCACATTGGCCTTGGCGATGGCGCCCCTGACCGACTGGCCCATGCAGGCCCACCAGTCCTCGGGGTCTTGCTCGGCCCAGGATGGATTGGGAAATTCGGTCTTGTAGGGTGTCGCAACCGAGGCGATAGGCCTGCCGTCGAGATCGAAGACGAAGGCCCTGATCGACTCGGTGCCGCCGTCAACGCCGATCACATAACTCATACGGCACCTCCGCCCACCGCCGTCCACTGCGCCTCATCCTCGTCATAGGCATGAAGCTCGCCCATGGAAATATCGAACCAGGCGCCGTGCAAGGACAAGTCGCGCTTGTTCTCCTTCATGCGGATCCACGGGAAGGTGCGCAGGTTGGCAAGCGAATGCTCGATCGAGGCGCGCTCGATATGGCGCTCGTGCAACTCGTCGCTTTCATATCCGGCGCGCGGCACGATACGGGCGACGTCCTTGATGGCCCGCATCCAGCTGCCGATGAAATCCGTATGGGTCAGAGGCAGCTGGTCGCTGACCGCCGCATGAATGCCACCGCAGCGGCCATGGCCCATGACGACGATGGTGTTCACGTTGAGCGACAGCACGGCAAACTCGAGCGCGGCCGATGTCGCATGATGCCCACCGTCGGGCGTATAGGGCGGCACCAGATTGGCAACGTTGCGGACCACGAAGATTTCGCCCGGACCTGCGTCGAAGATTGTTTCCGGGGCGGCACGCGAGTCGCAACAGGCGATGATCATGATGCGCGGCTTCTGCGACCCCTCACCCAGGCGGCGGTAACGCTCGGCTTCCGAGACATAGCGCCCAACGCGGAAGTTGGCGTAGCCCTCGAGAAGCATCGGCGGCAGCAGCATTGCGCGGTTTCCTTTCATCATCCCTCGTCGCAAACCGGGGAGGGTGTCAAGTGCTATGCACTTGACAGGTGAGGACTGAGCACCGGGCGGAAACCCCATCCGTCACGCGGCGAAGGCGCCGCGCGCCACCTTCCCCATGCGCCGCATGGAGAAGGATATGATCTGTTACTCCGGCACGACGCGCACCGCGCCCCGAGAGGCGCTGCTGGTGAGAGCAGCGTAAGCCCTGAGCGCGGTGGTCACCTTGCGCTTGCGGATTTCAGTGGGCTTCCAGGCCTTGTCGCCGCGCGCCTCCATGGCGGTGCGGCGGCGGGCGAGGATTTCGTCCGGAACGGCCAGGTGAATCGTCCGGTTGGGGATGTCAATCTCGATCATATCGCCCTCCTCCACCAGGGCGATCAAACCGCCTTCGGCGGCCTCCGGCGAAGCGTGGCCAATGGAAAGGCCCGAGGTGCCGCCAGAGAAGCGGCCGTCGGTGACCAGCGCGCAGGCTTTGCCCAGGCCCTTGGATTTCAGATAGCTGGTGGGATAAAGCATTTCCTGCATGCCGGGGCCGCCGCGCGGGCCTTCGTAACGGATCACCACCACGTCGCCAGCCTCGACACCGCGATTCAGGATGCCATGCACGGCGGAATCCTGGCTCTCGAAAACCTTGGCCTTGCCGCTGAACTTCAGGATGCTTTCATCGACACCTGCTGTCTTCACGATACAGCCTTCAAGGGCGATGTTGCCGTAGAGAACCGCCAGACCGCCATCTCTCGAGAACGCGGCTTCAACACTGCGGATAACGCCCTTCTCGCGGTCGAGATCCAATTCGTCCCAGCGCCGCGACTGGCTGAAGGCGACTTGCGTGGGGACGCCCCCCGGCGCGGCACGAAAGAACTCGCGCACCGACTCGGATTTCGTTCGCGAGATATCCCAGCGTTCCAGTGCCTCGCCCATAGTGCTGGAATGGACAGTTGGCAGTTCGCGATTGATGAGGCCACCGTTGTCGAGCTGGCCCAAGATGGCCATGATGCCGCCAGCCCGGTGCAC
>JANPCS010000396.1:0-5559 GCA_031431065.1 Hyphomicrobiales bacterium
CTATCCTGGCGGTCGATGCCACGGCGACGGCTGCGGTGACGACACAACCGCTGAAGCTCGGCGCCGATATTGTCTTTCATTCCGCCACCAAATACCTCAATGGCCATTCCGATGTGCTGGCAGGTGTGCTGGTGACGCGCGAGATGAACCAGCGCTGGAAGGACGTGGCAACGCTCCGCACCAAGATGGGAGCACCCTTGCCGCCGCTCGAGTGCTGGTTGTTGATGCGTGGAATGCGCACGCTGTTTGTGCGCTATCGGCAGTCTTCCAACAGCGCCATGACGATTGCCAGGTATCTGGAGAAACATCCAAAGGTCGAGCGCGTGCTCTATCCCGGCCTCACGTCGCATCCGGCCTACGAGGTGGCGGCACGCCAGATGACCGACGGTTTCGGTGGCATGATGTCGATCCTCGTCAAAGGTGGCTTCGAAGATGCAAAGCACCTGTGCACGAGGCTGAAGGTCATAGTTCCCGCCACATCGCTCGGTGGTGTCGAAAGCCTGGCGGAGCACCGCAAGTCCGTCGAAGGGCCTACAAGTCCGGTGCCGGACAATCTGGTGCGCTTGTCCATTGGCATCGAACATGTCGATGATCTGATTGCCGATCTGACGCAGGCCTTGGCGGGCCTCTGATCGCCTGGGCCTTTCAATATAGCCCTGTCTTGTAGTCGCCCTCGACGCTGTTGTCGGCTTTGGCGGCTTCGGCTTCATCGACGCCGGACTCGCAGGTCTGGTCGAGAATGATGCGGGCGATCGACGGCAGTTGCGCGCGGTCCTGGCGGTAGTCCTCACTCCAGAGTTTCGAACGCTTCAGCGCCTTGGCGCAGTGCATGAAGACCTCATCGAGGGCGATGAGAATTCCGACCTTCGGCGCCTTGCCATTGACAGTGCAAGCCTTGAGCAGTTCAGCATCTTCAGTGATGCGGGCTTTTCCGTTGAGCCGCAACGTGTCCTCGAAGCCCGGAATGAAGAACAGGCAGCCGACGTTCGGGTTGGCCACGATATTGGCCATCGTGTCGAGGCGGTTGTTGCCCGGCCGGTCGGGGATGAGGATGGTGCGGTCGTCGATCATCCGCACGAAGCCCGGCGGATCGCCGCGTGGACTGAGGTCGGCCTTGCCCTCGGCATCGGCGGTCGAAATCACCACAAATGGCGACAGCGAAATGAACTGCCGCGAGTACTTGTCGAGCCCCGGCCGCGTCTTGGTCACCGCCAGCGGGTGAACCGCGCCGAACTTCGCGCGCAATGCGTTTTCTTCCCAGATCACTTCGCCGCCCATAACATCCCCCGCTCGATAATTGTCCGCATCTGCGGCACATTGAATTCATCTGCTGTATGACCGAGCGATGAGTAGAACACCCGGCCGGCACCATAACGCTTCTTCCACACCACCGGCATGACGACACCTTTGACAAAGTCGCAATGCTCGCCGCTGAAGGTTGTGGTGGCAAGCACTTCATTGGCGGGATCGACGTGCATGTAATACTGCTCGGAGCGGTAATCGAAATCACCGATCCCCTGCATCACCGGATCATCAGGCCTTGAAATGTTCACCCGGTAATCGATGATGTTGCCGGGGTGCGCCACCCACTGGCCGCCGGTCATGAACTGATACTCGGTTTCTTTTCTGAAACTGTCGCACATCTGGCCATGGAAACCGGCGAGCCCCACGCCGCCCTTGACCGCATCGGTCAGCGCCTTCACTTCGGCGGGAGCAATTTCCGACATGGTGACGATGGGAACAATCAGCGACAGATCCTTGAGACCCGGATCAAGATAGGCCGACGTGCTGTTCGATATCGTGACATCGAAGCCCCGGGGTTCAAGCAGCGAGCGCACGACCTTGGCACAAGCCTCCGGCGTGTGGCCCTCCCAACCGCCCCAGACGATCAGTGCGCTGCGCTTGCTCATGACTTACGCTGCCCGCGCGTTGTCGTTGTGCGCCCAAGTCTCCATCTGGTCGAGGCCTTTCTCGAACAGGTCGAACATCTCGTGGACTTCATCGGCGGTGATAATCAGCGGCGGACACAGCGCAATTGAATCCTGCACGTTGCGGACGATGAGGCCCAAGTCCTGCATCTTGTTGACGGCGGTGGCGCCAGCGGCAAGCTTCGGGCTGAACGAACGCCTGGTTGCCTTGTCGGCGACGAGCTCGACGGCACCGATCAGGCCAACGCCGCGCGCCTCGCCAACCATCGGGTGATCACCAAGCTTCATCAGCCGCGACTGGAACACCGGCGACAACTTCGCTGCGTGCTGTATGATCTTGTCGCGCTCGTAGATCTCGATGGTCTTCAAGGCAACCGCACAGCCAACCGGATGGGCGGTATAGGTATAGCCGTGTCCGAAAGTGCCGAGCTTGCGGCTTTCGTCCAGCATCGCCTGATAGAGATCCTCCTCAATGGTGATGGCCGACATCGGGAAATAGGCCGACGTGATGGCTTTCGCCATGGTGATTGAATGCGGCTTCATGCCCAGGGTCTGCGAGCCGAACCAGTTGCCGGTGCGGCCGAAGCCGGTAATCACTTCATCGGCGATGAAACGAATATCGTACTTCTCGAGGATCGGATGGATTTTCTCGAAATAGCCGTGTGGAGGCATGATGACGCCGCCCGCACCCATCACCGGCTCGGCGATGAAGGCGGCACAGGTTTCGGGGCCTTCGCGGAGGATCAGGTCTTCCAGGTCCTGGGCCATGCGGCTGGCGAATTGTTCTTCGGTCTCACCTTCCTGGCCGAAGCGGTAGAAATGCGGGCACGAGGTGTGGACGACATTCTTGATCGGCAAGTCGAAATCCGTATGCACCCAGGGCAGTCCGGTGAGCGAGGCCGACGCGATGGTCACGCCGTGATAGGCGCGGACCCGGCTGATGATCTTCTTCTTCTCCGGCTTGCCCCTGGCATTGTTCATGTACCAGGTCAGCTTGATCTGCATGTCGTTGCCTTCCGAGCCCGAGGTGCCGAACAGCACCTTGGAGGCCGGGCAAGGTGCCAGCTCCTTCAGTTTCTCGGAGAGTTCGATGACGCCGTCATGCGATTTGCCTCCAAAAGCATGGGTGAAGGACACCTTGCGCATGGCGTCGGCCGCAGCCACGACGATTTCCTCGTTGCCATAACCAAGTGCCGTGCACCACAAGCCGGCCATGCCTTCGATATAGCGCTTGCCGGTGCCGTCATAGAGATAGATGCCACGGCCCTCGTTGAGGATCAGCGGGCCAACTTCGCGATGGCGGGCGAGATTGGTATAGGGATGGATGACGGTCTCGATATCACGGACGGCCATGTTGGACAGCGGCATTGAATTTCCTCCTGAGCGAAACGGGCTTATAGCAGCGTGGGCAAGACTTGGACAGGCATGCCGGGTTTGCGGCAAATGCGGGGCCGCGGCCCCCACCCGCCTCGCTGGCGCGAGGCACCCACCCCGCTGCGCGAAGAGGGATAAGGGGGGTCGGTTTCCTCCATCCCTCCTCGCTTGTGGGGAGGGTGCCGCCAACGGCGGCGGGTGGGGGACATGCGACGATTTCAATCGGCGAAGCCGTCCTCGCCCGCTTGCGGGAGAGCCAAAGAAGGGACGGGGGTGTCTATCCCTTCCTTGCGGCGATGAGGAACTCGCGGTTGCCGTCGCCGCCTGCGAGAGGTGAGGGGGCGAGGCCCATCACCGTCCAGCCGTGGTGTTGCAGCAGTTCAGTGATATCGATGCAGACGCGGGTGTGTTCCGCCTCGCTGGTGACCAGACCGCCCTTGCCGAGAGCGTCGCGGCCGGCTTCGAATTGTGGTTTGATGAGCGCCACCAGATGCGCGCCCTCCTTGGCCAGAGCGAGGGCGGGCGGCAGGGCGAGGCGGAGCGAGATGAAGCTGACGTCGCAGGAGATGAAATCGACGGGGTAGCCAAGATGCTGTTGTGCGAGATCGCGGGCGTTGAGGCCTTCGATTGTCTTTACGCGCGGATCATAGATCATCATCTGGCCATGGCCGACGTCGATCGCCGTCACGTGTGTCGCCCCCTCCTCCAGCAGCACCTGTGTGAAGCCGCCGGTGGAGGCGCCAATATCGAGGGCGTGGGTATTCGCTGCGGACAAATTGAAATGCCGCAGCGCGTGTTTCAGTTTCAGTGCGGCGCGGGAGACATAAGCTCGCGTTTCGTCAGACAAACTTATGACGGCGCTGTTTGAAACCATCTGGGCGGGCTTGGTGGCCACTTCGCCATCAATGCGCACGGTGCCGCGCAAGACGGCGTCTCTTGCCCGCGAACGCGACGGATAAAGCCCGCGCGCCACGAGGGTTTCGTCGAGACGCTGTCTATTCGACATCCAGGGGTGCTGTGCCGGACGGCGTGCCATCGGGCTTCAGGGTGATTTTCTCGATCCGCGCCTCGGCATCCTTCAGCAGCAGCTCGCAATGTTTCTTCAGGGCTTCGCCGCGCTCATAGATGGCGATCGACTGTTCAAGATCGACCTTGCCGGATTCGAGCCTGGTGACGATCTGCTCGAGTTCAGCCAGTGCCTTCTCGAAGGGGAGGCCGGCGATATCGGAATGATCGGCCATCAGAAATCGTCCTCGTTGTCGTCCATGTCTTCGGGTTCAATACCAGCATTGCCGCGCATCAACGCCTGCACGTGAATGCCGGTGGATGCCCCCAAGCCTTGCAGGTCATAGCCGCCTTCCAGCACCGAGACAATGCGGCCGCCGCAATGAATTTCGGCGGCTTCCATCAGTTTCAGCGTGACCCATGCGAAGTCTTCCTCGGTCAATTGCAGACTGCCCAAGGGATCGCGGTGATGGGCATCGAAGCCCGCCGAGATAATGACCAGATCGGGTGTGAAAACATCGAGGGCGGGCAGGATGACCGAGGTCATCGCCTCGCGGAACTGGGCGCTGCCATCACCGGCGCGCAACGGCGCGTTGAAGATGTTGCCCACGCCTGTCTCCTGAACCGCACCGGTGCCCGGATAAAGCGGCATCTGATGTGTGGAGCCGTAAAACAGATCGGGATCGGACCAGAAAATATCCTGCGTGCCATTGCCATGATGCACATCGAAATCGATCACCGCCACGCGCTCGGCATCGTATTGCGCGCGGGCATAATGCGCGGCGATCGCCGCATGATTGAAAAAGCAGAACCCCATGGCGCGGCGCTGCTCGGCATGATGGCCGGGCGGGCGCAGCGCGCAGAAAGCATTGTCGGCCTCGCCCTGGAACACCGCATCGACGGCGGCGTTGGCGGCACCGACAGCGCGCAGTGCCGCTTCCAGGGTTCCCGGTGACATCGCCGTATCGGGATCGAGATATTCGAAGCCCTCAACCGGGGCCAGCGCCCGCACCCGTTCGAGATGTTCTTCGGCATGGGCGCGCAGAATGTCCCCGTCGCGGCCAAGAGGCGCCTCGCGGCGGAGCAGGTCCTTGAAATGCGTGGAGGCCAGCACCTGGTTGACGGCCTTGATGCGATCAACACGTTCCGGGTGGCCCGCTGGTGTTTCATGGTGAAGTGCTGCGGCATGGGAGAAGAGCAATGTGGTCATGGCGCCGTTCTAGCCGCTTCGGAAGTTGACTGCTATAGAGCC
>JANPCS010000397.1:0-6502 GCA_031431065.1 Hyphomicrobiales bacterium
GATTGCCACCGGCTCCGATGTGGCGAAGCTCAGGGGCATCGAGATCGACGAGGAACAGATCGTATCGTCAACCGGGGCACTTGAACTCAAGGCCGTGCCGGAAAGACTGGCGGTGATCGGGGCCGGCGTCATCGGGCTCGAGTTGGGATCGGTCTATGCCAGGCTCGGCTCGAAGGTGACGGTGATCGAATATCTCGACCGCATCCTGCCGGGCATGGACGGCGATGTGGCCAAGAACTTCCAGCGCATGCTGCAGAAACAGGACTTCGCCTTCAAGCTGTCGTCCAAGGTGACGGGTGCTGCCAAGGCCAAGGGCAAAGTGATGCTGACGGTGGAGCCTGCGGCGGGCGGTGCGGCAGAAATGCTCGAGGCGGATGTGGTGCTGGTGGCGGTGGGGCGCATTCCGTATACGGACGGTCTTGGCCTTGACGAGGCCGGAGTGGCGCGCGACGCCAAGGGCCGGATCGAGACTGATCGCCACTATCAAACCAGTGTTCCAGGCATTCATGCCATCGGCGATGTGATCAAGGGGCCGATGCTGGCGCACAAGGCCGAGGACGAGGGCATGGCGCTGGCCGAGATGCTCGCGGGCCAGGCAGGCCATGTGAATTACGATGTCATTCCGGGCGTGGTCTATACCAGTCCGGAAGTGGCGGCGGTGGGCAAGACCGAGGAAGAGTTGAAAGCCGCGGGCATCGACTACAAGGCGGGCAAGTTCCTGTTTCTCGCCAATGGACGTGCCAAGGCCAATCAGACAACCGACGGTTTTGTCAAAGTGCTGGCGGACACCAAGACCGACCGCATTCTGGGCTGCCATATCGTCGGACCGATGGCGGGCGAGTTGATCCATGAGGTTGCGGTGCTCATGGAATTCGGCGGTTCGGCGGAAGATCTGGCGCGGACGTGTCATGCTCATCCAACCCTTTCAGAGGCTGTTAAGGAAGCGGCGCTCGCGGTGGCGGGCCGCGCCATTCACTCCTGACCGCCTTAACTTCCGATATACGAACGGCTGCTACCTCTCGTTCTTTGAATGTGAAAGGTTGCAGATGACCGGGCCAGTCAAACAAGTGGACGTTCTGGTGCTCGACGACGACATCGACCTGTTGTCGAGCGTCGCCGAACTGCTGACCGATTGCGGCTACCGGGTTAAGGCCTTCGCCGATGCCGACTCGGCCATCGAATTCGCCATGGGCCAGAGCTTCGCGCTAGGCCTTTTCGACTATCGCCTCGGCAGCTTGAAAAATGGGCTCGATGTCGTCGAGAAAATGCAGGCGCTGGGCTGCAAGTCAACTTATGTGATGATCACCGCGGATGTGGAACAGGCAACACAGATGCGCGCAGTGCACCTCAAGCTTTTCGAGTTCATGCGCAAGCCGGTGAACCCCGAGAAGCTGCTGGACACCGTGCAGCGGGCCCTCGACCATGCGCATCGGGTGGCGGCTTAAAGTTCCCAATCGTGGTGAATGATTGCTGAACGGGCGATTGCACCGCCGTTCAGACCGGCTGGCGCAGCATCTGTCTCATCAACCTGATGATGAGGAGACTGTTATGGCGACTTATCTTACCACCGGAAACGACGGATATGTGGCGGATGGCGGCGAGATCGTTCATGCGCTCGAGGGCAACGATCAGATCTATATCATCCATGTGGACGATAGCGGCCCCCTCGACATCGACTTCGACTACTTTGCTCCCGCGGAAGTCTATGGCGAACAGGGCGATGACTATATCGTCAGCTATGGCTTTGGTGACAGGCTTTATGGCGACAGCGGCAACGACACGCTGATCGGCGGCGGTGGTGACGACACGCAGCATGGCGGCTCGGGCAACGATAAGATCTACACCGGATCAAGCAAGAGCGAGAACAGCATCTCCGAAGGCGACACGGTTTGGGCCGGCACGGGCGACGACACCGTCTATCTGCAGAGCGCCAGCAATGGCGACACCATCCGCGGCGAAGACGGGTACGACACGTTGTATCTCTACAATAGCGGCGGCCACATATCGCAATTCTCGCTTTTGGCTGGCGGATCAAACGCCGGGTTGCTGGCGTCCGGCTTCGAGGAGTTGCATTATTCCGGTGGCAACGGCTTCGAAGTCATCGAGGGTGGCAACAACGCCGATCATATTTCGGGCGGTGGCAGCACCGACATCATCTCGGGGCTTGGCGGCAATGATTCGCTGCTTGGCGGAATCGGCGCAGATATCATCAGCGGCGGCAGCGGCGATGACGCGATGTGGGGCGGCAGCGAGGATGACATCCTCAATGGCGATGACGGCGGCGACATCTTGCTGGGCGAGGCCGGCAACGACAAGCTCAACGACGGCAAGGGCAATGACGGGGTTTCCGGCGGCGACGGCAACGATACCATCCGCACCGGCATGGGTACCGACAGCGCCAATGGCGGCAATGGCAATGATATCATCCGCGAGGAAGGCAGCGACGTCACCTTTTACACCTTCATGGGAATCAAAGTGCCAGTGGTGGGCGGCGACTCGCTCAGCGGCGGATCTGGCGACGACGACATTCAGGGTGGCAGCGGCAATGACGACATAGATGGCGGCTTTGATGACGATATCGTGAATGGCGGTAGTGGCATTGACGAGCTGACCGGCGGAGGCGGCAAGGACCGGTTTCAATTCAGCGCCATCACCGACTCCGGCACTGGCATGGCGCGCGATGTGGTGACCGATTTCGCAGTGACGGCCGGCACCGGGTTTGCCTTCACTGACCGCATCGACGTTTCGGCCATCGATGCCATCCAGAGTCTGGGCGGCTCGCAGAATTTCTCC
This sequence comes from Hyphomicrobiales bacterium, assembly GCA_031431065.1. GTDB lineage: Bacteria > Pseudomonadota > Alphaproteobacteria > Rhizobiales > Aestuariivirgaceae > Aestuariivirga. The sequence goes on from JANPCS010000397.1 coordinate 2,794, forward strand.
TTCATCGGCAACGCGGGCTTCTCCGCCGAGGGTCAGCTTCGCATCTTGCAGCAGGGTGACAATACCGTCATCCAGCTTAACACCTCGGGCACTGGTGGCGCAGAGGCGGCGATCATCCTGGAGAATTTCGACTCGACGGCGCTGACGTTTGTGGACTTCATGCTATAGGCCGGTGGTCGGCCTAGGGTTTGAGCCATCAAAGAAGCGGCCATAGCGAAACGGGCCGGGATCGACACAAAGGCTTTCGCCAGTGACGATCTCGGCCATCAGTTTTCCGGCACCTGGCCCCAGGCCGAAGCCGTGGCCGGAGAAGCCGGTGCAGAGATGCAGGCCTTCCAAATTGTCGAGCTTCGAGATTACCGGCACGGCATCGGGCATGGCATCGATGGCCCCGGCCCAGCGCTCGGCGATCTGCATCGGCTTGAAGACGGGATAGTATTCGGTGAGGTTTTTGGTGGCGCTGTCGAGAATGTCCGTCACTGGTTCGGGGTCGAGTATGCGGACCTGCTCGAAGGGCGAGACCTCGTCCAGTGCCCAGCTGCGCTTTAGCCTTGCCTCATCGATGAAGCGTTTGCCGAGGCGCAGGCGAAGCCCCTTCCAGTCGAGCAGCAGGGCGGGCAGGAACTCGCGGAACATTCGAACCGAATCCGGCACGATATCGGCCACCGAGAGATGATTGTGGCTGATGGTGTAGCCGCCATCCAGGCGCTTCCGGAAAGCGAAGTGGCCGCCTGAGCAAGTGCGGGTGAGGCCGGTATCGAGTGGCTCTGTGCGCATCACCGAGTTGATGACGGTCAATTGCGGCAGTGGAACCCCGAGATTGTGGAGGAAGCGGCGCGACCAGGCGCCACCGGACAGCACCACGCTATCGCAGGCGATCGTGCCCTTCTCGGTGACGACGGCTGAAACACGGCCGCCTGAGGTTTCAAGCCCGCGCACGGCGCAGTTGGTGAAGACCTTGCCACCTTTGTTCTGCACGGCTCTTGCCATGGCGGGCACGGCGATAAAGGGTTCGGCGCGGGCGTCATCGGGTGTGTAAAGCGCGCCCTTCCATGGCCTGGTACTGCCGGGCTGCAGCGCATTGGCCTCAGTGGCGCCGATCATGCGGGTGGAGAGGCCGTGCGGCTCGGCGTTTGCCTCGAACCACTTGCTGCGGGCGCCGAGTTGCTCTTCGGTCTCGCAGAGATAGAGGATGCCGCAGCGCGTGAATCCGGTTTCGCTGGAGACGCGGACGTTCATGCCATCCCAAAGATCGAGTGAAATTCGGATCAGCGGAATTTCGCGCGGGTCGCGGCCCATCTGGCGGCACCAGCCCCAGTTGCGGCTCGATTGTTCGGCGGCGACTTCGCCCTTTTCAAGAACGACGACATCAAGCCCGCGTTCGGCCAGTTCAAGGGCCGTCGATATGCCGGCAATGCCGCCGCCGATTATGCAGACAGCGGCTCGCTTGGGCAGAGTCTGGCCGGGGGTAACGATGTCGATTGAAGGCACGATTGAAGACGCTCAGTTGATTGGCGTCAACTTGTAGCCCGCTTGCCGCAGAAGTTCCACCACGCCTTCCTCGCCCGGCAGGTGCAACGCGCCTACCGCAATGAACACGTTGCCTTCGGCAAGCAAGGGTGCGGCGCGTTCAGCCATGCGGTGATTGCGCTTAATGATCAGATCGCGCTCGACGAACTCCAGCATCGTCTTTTCTTCCGGCTTCAGGGGTTGGATCCTGAGCATCAGCGGCATAGTGGCGGTGATGCGGCGCTGGACATAGAGGCTGACGATGGTCTCGAATTGATCGGAGACCATGGCGGCGTTGCGAATGACCGCCATGAGATAATCGCGTTGCTGATCGAGTGGCAGGCTGGCGAAAAGCGAGACCTGCTCCTCCATGGTTTCAAGTCCAAGAACGGGAATGCCATTGTCGCGAGCCTTGGTAGCCAGCTGCGCATCGAGAACCTGGATGCCGGCGAGATTGCGGGCCGTTTCGCAGAGGGGCAAGCTCGCCATGGTGGCGATAACCCACGGCTGATAGCCGAACATGCCGTCGATGGCGCCAGGCGCCAGATTGGTGTTGGCACGCAGCAGGTATTCGTCTTCATCGGGGATCAGGTCCCAGATGGTCTGGCCAGGCGGCAGCATCATGTATTTCGCCAACGCGATTGCGCTCAAGGCTTCGCGCTGCAGGTCGCCGGCTTCGGCAAGTTCGAGGGCCAGTGTGGTGGCGCCGGTCAAGGCATCCTCGATTGCGGGTTTGAGCGTTGTGACGCGCGGATCGGTCACATGCGCGGTGCCGAGAAGATGCGAGGGCGGCAGACCGTCACGCTCGATTTTCCAGAAGACTGCCTGGCCATTGGGGATAGCCTTGGCCTCGGCCATCACCGCGTCATAGGCGGCCTGGTCTTCGGACTTGAGCCTGGCCGCGAGATCGATGCCGGTGCAGGCCGGTGGCGCTTCGGCGCGGGCTGCAGAAAAGCAGACAATGACGCAGAGCAGGGCGATTGCGAGGCGAGTCATGGGCGGGGGTGGGCCTTGCGATACTGTTGCAAGAGGTGCTTGCTGTTGACTTCGGTGTAGAGTTGCGTCGTTGACAGGCTGGCGTGGCCGAGGAGCTCCTGGATTACCCGGAGATCGGCGCCATTTCCCAACAGATGCGTGGCGAAGGAATGGCGAAGCGCGTGCGGCGTGGCGGTTTCAGCGAGACCAAGAGCACCCCGCAGCCGCTCCACAAGCAATTGAATGTTGCGGGCGTTGAGCGGGCCGCCCTTGACACCCCGGAACATCGGCTGGTTGGGATTGAGCGCGAACGGACATAGCTGGCGATACTGGGCAATGGCAGCAAGTGCTACGGGCAGAACAGGCACGATACGGGTCTTGTTGCCCTTGCCGATGATAGTGAGCAGAGGGTCATCAGCTTGGGCGGGTGTCAGCGCCAGGGCCTCGGAGATGCGGAGGCCACAGGCATAGAGGAGCGTCAGCACGGCGCAATCACGCGCCACGATCCACTTGGGCGTGTCATCACTTGCCAGATGGCCGGCTCTGGTCACATTGGCGGCGGCGGCGATCGACAAGGGCTTCGGTACCGCATGTGGCAGCTTGGGCGAGCGGATGGCCGACAGGCCTGCGTTGCGGAACAGGTTGTTCCGCTCGGCATAACGATAAAACGAACGCAGGCTCGACAGCTGGCGGGCCAGCGTGCGGCTTTCAGCGCCCGATGCGCGGCGCCTCGCGAGGAAGGCGCGGAAATCCGAGGCGGTCAGGGTTTCGAGATCGGCAATTGTGGCCGAGTCTCCCAGGTGACCGGCCATGAAACCCGCGAATTGGCCGAGATCGCGGGCGTAGGCTTCCAGCGTCAGAGCCGACACGCGGCGCTCGGACTTGAGGGCTGTCAGCCAGCTTTGAGCGGCGATAGCGGCATCGGGGGCGAATGAGAGGGCGAAACCGGACATGGGGCAAGAGGCTAGAGGGGAATGGTTGATGGGCAGTTAGGCTTCCTCCCTCCCCTTTGTGCGGAGGGTGGGGTGGGGGTAGCCAAGCACTCGACTCGTGGACCCCCACCCCTAACCCCTCCCCCTCGTGGGGCAGGGCTGTCCGGGGAAATTCATACATATGAAAACTCGAATTGAATAGCACCGTCATTTGCCGCTTTGTTTGTGGTGGTGCCTCCCGGAGGCCGGTCGAGTCTGGCGAGCGGCCTGGTGGAAAAGGTGTTGCGTTTGAT
>JANPCS010000398.1:0-5188 GCA_031431065.1 Hyphomicrobiales bacterium
AATAACCCTCCCAGGTCAGGATACGGAGTTCCCTGTCCGCGGCGCGGACGATCGCCGGGGCCGCGAGCGTTGCGGCGGCGGCAGCACTTCCCGCCAGAAACTGCCGGCGGCCGATCTTGGGATATTTGCGCATGACGTTCCTCCTTGGCCTTGTTAAAATTTCAGAACCAGCCGGTTGGCCTTTCCGGTTTCGACAAAGGCGATGGCCTCGTTGATCCGCGCGAAGGGCCAGACATCGGTCACCAGATCCTCGAGATTGAGGAGGCCGTGCTTGACCAGCCGCAGCACCTTGGGAAAATCGATCATTGGACGGGTCGAGCCATAGCTCGAGCCGATGACCTAGTTCTCGTCCTGGGCGATCCAGAACGGCGGAAATCCCGCCATGGCGGTCTCGGTGGGCTGGCCGATCAGCACCGTGGTGCCGGCCCGCCTTGTTGCCTTGTAGCAAAGCTCGGCGTTCGCCGCGATGCCGGTGGCCTCGAAGGTGAAATCAGCACCGCCGCCGGTGATCTCGCGCACCGCCGCTACCGCGTCGACTTCGGCGGAGTTGACAAAATGAGTGGCGCCGAAACGCCTGGCTTCGGCTGCCTTTTCGGGTTTGACATCGACGGCGACGATCGGCAGGGCATTGCACAGCTTGGCACCCTGCACCACGCTGAGGCCAACGCCGCCGCAGCCGAACACCGCCACGCTGTCTCCCGGCCGCACTTCAGCGGTGTTCAGCGCGGCACCGATCCCCGCCATGGCGCCGCAGCCCAGCAGGCAGGCCTGTTCCGGAGATGTGGCGGGATCGATGCGGATGGCGCCATTGTGCGGCACCACCGTGTACTCGCAGAAGGACGACACCAGGCTCAAGTGATGCAGCGGCGTTCCGTCAAGATCGAAGAACCGCGTGGTGTTGTCCCACATGGTGCCCTGGGCGGCGGCCCGGGCCACTTCCTCGCACAGCACGCTGCGGCCGGCGGCGCAGAAGCGGCAGTTGCCGCAGGACGGCGTGAAGGTCAGCACCACCTTTTCGCCGATGCGCGACTTTGGCACGCCGGGCCCCACCGATTCGACATGGCCGCAAGCCTCATGGCCAAGGATTACAGGCTTGGGATGAACCCACACGCCGCGAAGGTAATGGATGTCACTGCGGCAGATGCCGGTCGTCTCGATCTTGACGCGCACCTCCAACTCGTGGGGATCGTCAACCAGCACCCGCCTGAGGTTCAGCACATCGCCTTCGCCCGGAACGTCGCAGACCGCCGCCAGCATTTCGATCCGCGCCATCCGTTCCTCCTAGATCATGGTCAGACCGCCATCGACCGGCAGCACCGCGCCGGTGATGAAGGCCGCTTGATCGGAGGCGAGGAACAGTACCGCACTTGCCACTTCTTCCGGTTTGGCGTAGCGGCCGATCGGATGGAGGCCCGCCAGGATCTTCATGCCGGCGGCCTCGCCGCCGTCCATGCCCGAGGCGTAGCGCCGGGTCAGCGGCGTATCGATGACACCCGGGGCGATGGCGTTGGCGCGCAGGCCCTGCTTGGCATAGTCGGCGGCAATGCAGCGCGCCAGATGGTGCAGCCCCGCCTTGGCGACGTTGTAGGCAACATCGCCTTCCCAAGCGACGAGGCCCGCCACCGAGCCGACGAAAGTCACCGACGGATTTTTGCCCTTCACCAGGGCCGGAAGCAGAAGCTTGGACAAACGGAACGCCGCTGTGAGATGTAGCGCCAGCATCTGGTCCCAGGTGTCGTCGGACGTCTCGTGGGTTGGCGCCGTTTGCGTTACGTCGATGCCGGCGCAGTGGACGAAGATGTCAAGCCCGCCGAGGCCGTCAAGAACCTCGCGGGCCGCCGCGTCCGATGCCGCACGGTCGGCAAGGTTGGCCTGAACCACGATGGCCTTCCGGCCTGCCGCCGACAGGCGCCTGGCAACCGCCCGGGCCTGTTCGGAATGACGCGATGCGCCGATGGCGAGAGCCGCACCCTCAGCGGCAAGCGCCTCCACCACGGCCGCGCCGATGCCGCTTGACCCGCCCGTCACATAGGCCCGTCTTCCCTCCAGCTGTCCGGCCATGCGGATATTCCTCCCAGATGGTTCGTGGCATGGACATCCTGCCCCCCGATGCTGTACTAATTGTATACAACTTTACAGGAGGTGCAAGGGAATCAAGATGGGAAAAGCCCAACCGGCAGCCATCATGGCGTCAATGGCCCTGAGCATGGCGCGGTCTCCGAGCCTGGCTGAACAGGCCGCCGACGCCATCGTGACCGGTATCTCGGCTGGTGCCCTGAAGCCCGGCCAGCGCCTGTTCGAATCCGGACTGGCGAGTCTTCTCAACATGAGCCGTGTACCCTTACGCGAGGCGTTGAAGATCCTCGAGGCTCAGGGGATTGTCGAAAGCATTCCGCATCGCGGCTCCAGCATCGCGCTGTTCGGCGATGACCGCGTCAATCATGTCTGTCAGGCCCGCATCGCCCTGGAGCGCATCGCCCTGACCACGGCTGCGCCACTCTATAAATCCGACCCGATGCTCCTTGCCGACCTCGACCGTATCGTCGAGACCATGGAGAAGGCCGCCCGCCGTTTGGAATGGATCGGCGTCAGCAAGGCGGACTTGAGTTTCCACCGCGAGATCTGCAGGGTCTCGGGCAATGACATCGTGCAGACGCTATGGGAGACGCTTGCCCGTCATGTCTTCATCATTTTTGGCCACGAGATTCGCGACGAGCGCGATGCGGCGATCATGGGACCGCAGCACCGCCATCTCCGCGATCTCCTGGCGGCCGGCGATGTGCCAACACTGCACCTGGAAATCGAACGGCATATCCTCAGGCTGCGCAACAAGTCCGGCTGATGGCACCGCCCATGGCGATGTTTGCCAACGAAACCAGACTCAACTCCGGGATAATCAGACCGTTGCTTTCACCGTTCGCGAAGAATACTGTTCTTGCCGCGCGCCGCCTGGCACATGGGCCGGCCGGCCATCGGCGGCCTGGTCTTAATCTCTGGAATCGACAAACGATGGCAATATTCCGTCAACCCTCCATGACCGGGGAACTCGTTACACTCCGCCATGGCAAATACAGCCTCGTGGTGGCGCCAGGGTTTGGCGCGAGGATTGTTTCCTATCGTCAAGGCTCCCGCGATCTTCTCAGGCCAACGCCGGACGAGGCGATCCGGCAGCCCAAGGTCTATGAGTTTGCCGGGTTTCCATTGATGCCCTACTCCGGCCCGTTGTTTGGGCCTGGCTTCGCCTTTCAGGGAATCAGCTATGTGCTTGACCGCACCGTGCGCGAGGAACCGACCGCCACCCATGGCGATGCCTGGATCGCGCCGTTCGACATTCGTCAGCAGACGGAGGATTACCTCGCGCTTGCAGTTCTGCATGTGCCGGAGCCTGGAACTTTTCCATTCCGCTGGCTTGGATTTGTAAGCTACGGCTTGAGCAGCGGCGGGCTGACGATCGCCCTTCGCGTGACCTCGCAAGATCATCGGCCAATGCCTGCGGGTATCGGCTTTCATCCCTATTTCCCCAAATACTCCGGCACCCGGCTGCGCTTTGAGGCGGTAGGCGTGTGGCCGCCCGATGGACCGGAAGCCGTGGCCCAGGGTTGCGGCCCGATGATCGGAGGCTTGAGCTTCCGCGATGGCCCCGATGTCTCCGAAATGGTTGTCGACCGGCTATACGAAGGATGGGATGGGCGGGCCGAAATCATCTCGGCCGATGGTCACAAGACCACCGTCACCGCGGATGGCGCATTGGACAAGATGCAGATTTATAGTGCATGGCACTATCCTTACGTCTGCGTTGAACCGGTCAGCAACACCAATGACGGATTCAATCGCCTGGCGGCGGGCGTACCATCGCACGGCGTTCGCGTGCTGGAACCGGGCCGCTCGATTGAAGGATCGATCCGCATCTGGGCCGGGGAGGCAGCGCCATGATACGCGGTTTCATCGCGGCAATCATGCTGACCTTGCTGACTGTTGCCGGTCTTGCTGCCGGACGCCATGCCGACCCCGCGCTCGAAGCGATGCTGCCGCAGACACTCGGGGGTGCCGTGTTGACGATCGAGAGCCAGGCGGGCACTGAACTTGCCACCAACAGCGCGGCCTTTGACGCCTTCCTCAAGGCGCTCGGCAAGACGCGCGCCGACTTCAGCCTGGCGAGTGCCTATTCGGCCGGCGGTTTGAAGGCGGCGGCCGGCGCGTGGCGGGTCAAGGGCGCTGATTCTTCGCTGCTGCTGCCGGGTTTCAAAGCCGCCGTTCAAGCCTCCAGCACCACCAAGCTGGCGAACGCCGGCGAGACGATGGCCGGCCGCGCCATCACCCGCATCGGCGATCCGGGCCAGCTCACCCAGGGGCCGCTCTATGCCTTTGTCAAAGGCGACACCATCTACTTTGTGCAAACCCCGGACCGCCATCTCGCCGAAGAGGCAATGGCGAAACTGCCGCCGCTATAATTCCGCGTTGACGATGAAGCCGGCATCGACCAGCAAGGTTGCCGATGTCACATAACTTGCGTCGTCCGACAGCAGGAAGGCGACGCTCGCCGCCAGCTCGGAAGGATCGGCAATGCGGTGCAGGGCGATGCGTTCGTTGTAGTATTTCATCACATCCGGCATATCGAGCATCGGCGCGCTCATGTTGGTTTTGACCGCACCCGGTTCGACGACATTGACACGGATGCCGTGACTGCCGAGAACCGAACCCAGCGCCTTGCCGAGCATGCTGATGGCCCCCTTGGTGCCACAGTAAGCAACTTGGGTGGGCGAACCAACATGCGCCGAGATCGACGAGATCATGACGATGGCGCCACCGTGTTTTTCGGCGATCATCTGCCTGGCGCCTTCGGTGCAAACGACCCAGCTGCCGCGCACATTGACCTCGAACAACTCGTTGAAGTCCTCGATCGCCGTCTGGTCCCAGGGCATGAAGGGATTGATCGCCGCGTTGGAGACGATGTAGTCGAGGCGGCCGCCGCGCGCTGCTGCCTGCTTCACCATGGCGGTGACGGCCGCCGGATCGCGCATGTCGGCTTCAATCGCAAAGGCTTCGCCGCCGGCCGCCTTGACTTTTTCAAGGGTCTCGCCGGCATCGATGCCCGGCTTGCGGTTGACGGCGACGAGAGCCCCCTCGGACGCCAGCCGCACGGCGGTCGCCTGGCCGATACCTGTGGTGGCGCCGGTCACCAGGGCGA
>JANPCS010000399.1:0-11553 GCA_031431065.1 Hyphomicrobiales bacterium
GCCGCCCGATGGCGTGTGGATTCCCGATCAGGGGGTTCAACCGTATCGCGGGCGCGGCTAATCGGCGATCGTTGCCACAATGAAGGATCAGAAAGGTTTCACATGAGTTTTGCTTCAAGACGTGCCGCAACCACCGGGCTCCCGGCAATCATCGCATTCGCCGTGCTTGCAACGCCGGCCATCGCGGCAGGCAACTTCAACACGCGCAATGCCACCTGCGCCAATGCGGCAAGCTGCACGGTGCAGTTTCACACATCCTCGACGCTCAACTATCCCCGGCAAGTGACATGCTATTGGTCGCAGAACATCAGCACGGCGCGGGTCCGGAGAGTGCTGGCCCAAAAATATCAAACAGGCCAGGCGGCTCCCGGATGGGTGCTGGCTTTTCCGGTCGAAAGCCAATCGGCATCGACCTACGTCTTCAACCAGATCATTCAAACCGGCTCGACGATCTGGGCCAAGGACGGAACCTTCGACTTCAAGTTCGAGTTCACCGCACCCGTCACCGTGACGATCAATTGCACTTTCTTTTATTGGCAATAGAGCGGGCGTGAGGCGTTTCAGATGGCTTTTGCCACCTTGTCCAGCGCCATCAGCGTGACCAGCAGGCTTTCGAGCTTATCGAGCGGCACCATGTTGGGGCCGTCGCTGGGGGCGTTGCCGGGATCTTGATGCGTTTCGATGAAGACACCGGCGACGCCCACCGCCACGGCGGCTCTGGCCAGCACGGGGACCATTGCGCGGTCGCCGCCGCTCGAGGTGCCCTGGCCTCCCGGCTGCTGCACCGAATGCGTGGCGTCGAAGATCACCGGGGCACCCATCGCCGCCATGATGGGGAGTGAGCGCATGTCGGAGACGAGCGTGTTGTAGCCAAAGGAGGCGCCGCGTTCGGTGAGCATGACGTTGGGGTTGCCGCTTCCGGTGACCTTGGCCATCACGTTCTTCATGTCCCATGGCGCCAGGAACTGGCCCTTCTTGACATTGATGACGCGGCCGGTTTTTGCCGCAGCAATCAGCAAGTCGGTCTGGCGGCAGAGGAAGGCCGGAATCTGCAAGACATCGACAATGCTGCCGGCCTCGTCGCAGTGGCCGATCTCGTGGATGTCGGTCAAGGTGGGGAGGCTTAAGTCCTTCTTGATATCGGCGAAGACCGCGAGGGATTTCTCCAGCCCCAGCCCCCGCGTGCCGGTGAGGCTAGTGCGGTTGGCTTTGTCGAAGCTTGATTTGTAGACGAGCCCTATCCCCAAACGATTGCAGATTTCCTTGAGGCGGCCTGCCATCATGAAGGCGTGGTCGCGGCTTTCCATCTGGCAGGGGCCGGCGATGAGGCTCAGCGGCCGGGCATTGCCGAACGACACAGGCCCCAAGGTTACGATGGCATTGGCAATCATGTGGGATACACCAGGAATGTGCCCGAGCCGTGGGCGTAGAGTTTGCCGCTTTCGTCGAGGATTTTCGCATCCGCCGTGAACATGGTGCGCCCGGCATGGATGACGTTGCCGGTGCAGAGAATCCGGCCCGTCGCGGCGTCGATCTTCCGGACGTAGTTGATTTTGAGTTCGATGGTGCCATAGGCGATCTCGGCGGGAAGCCTGGTCTGCACCGCGCAGCCAAGAGCCGAATCGATGAGGGTTGCCGCATAGCCGCCATGCATGCGCATCTGCGGATTGTAGAATTTGGGCGACGGATACGCTTCAAAAGTCGCCGAACCATCGCTCACCGCAATCAGCTTGAAGCCCATGGTGTTGGCCATGGCCGAGCCGTGCCAATCGGCCAGCAGGCTTTTCAGATATGCGAGGCCCGATTGGGGTCCGGGCGCAGCGTCGTTCATGTCCACCTACTTTTACGCTTTTTACTTTTGTTGGGCCTGCATTAGCCCAACGGCCAGCGGAATTGTAATGCCTTTTTCGCGGAACAGGGTCATGAGCGCGAAGCGGATATCGCTGGCGACATTGCCGGCCTCGAAGACATCGGCAACGCTGCCGCGCAATTCGAAATCCATGCCTGGCGGGCCAAAGCGGGAAAGCACCAGGCTGGGCTCGGGAAAGGTCATCACCTTGGGGTGCTCGCGGGCCGCATCGAGCATCACCTTGCGCACCGTTTCGGCATCGCAGGTCAAGTCGACGGTAACGGTCACCAGGAATTGCCCGATGGTGTCGCCATGCGTCCAGTTCTTGACCACGCCGGTGATCAGCATCAGGTTGGGCACGATGATCGAGCAGGAATCGAAGGTTTCGATCTCGGTCGATCGCACGTTGATGCGCTTGACGATGCCCTGGCCGGTATCGAGCACCACCCAATCGCCGACCCGGATCGGCCGCTCGGCGAGCAGGATCAAGCCGGAAATGAAATTGTTGACGATCGATTGCAGGCCGAAGCCGATGCCGACGCCCAGGGCGCCGGCGATGATGGCGAGGTTGGAGAAATCGAGGCCCGCTGCTGTGAGGGCAAAAGCAGCCGCGGCGATGTAGCCGGCGTAGCTGGCGCCCTTCTTGATCGAATCCTGCACGCCCCGGTCGACGCGTGTCTCGCTGAAGATGCGCCGGTCCAGCCAGCGGATGACGAGATTGGTCACGATGATGCCGCCCGCAAAAATCAGCAGCACGATGGCGATGGTCCACGGCGACAGGGTGATCTGGCCCAGCCTGATGCCTGCGGCAGCAGAATTGAGAAGGTTGCCGAAATCAACCCAGGTCACCGTCCACAGCAGGAACAGGAGCGGCAGGCCGGCCAGCACCAGCAGCACATCGACGATGACGCGGAACAGCAGGGCCATGCGCTCGATGGCGCGTTCGCCAAGCCCCGATATCCGCCGGTGGAAACGGCCAAAGCCGCTTTGCGGATCGAAACTCGCGGCCACCGCCGCATCCGCCAGGTGGTGCAGCAGAAACAGAATGGCGATCAGTACGCCAGTCTGGAATATCTGTTGGGCGATATAGTTGGCAAGCGCCAGATAACCGAAGAGCAGCGCCAGAAACCCCAATGCGATCAGCAGCCAGATGATGGGTGTGAGTGCCGAGGCCCAGCCGAAATACACCCGCCGGCCGCCAGGATCTTTGAGGCCTGTCTGGTTATGCAGCGTCAGCAGGGTGAGGCTGAGAAGGATCAGCATGGCGAGTGCCGCCAGTGCCGACTGGCCGATAGAATAGGCAACTGGCAGGTACAAGTCGTCGGCCAGTTTGCTGAGTTGCTCGTTGGCGACCGAGACGAAGGCCAGGAGGCCCGCCAAAGCCGAGAAGCGGCTTGCCGCGGTTTCATCCAGGTTGACAACCCGCCAGGCGGCCAAGCCCGGCGATGCGACCCGCCTGGCGAAAATCCAGTAGATGAAGGTGCCCAGCAGCGTATCGAGTATGGCGTTGAAGGCCAGTTCGAAGCGCGGTGTCAGGTAGCCACTGAAATACAGCGCCATGTAGATCGGCAGGAACAGGATGAGGATGCTGGCAAACACGCTCAGCTGACTGAGTGCGATGCGCCACAGCCGGCCGATATCGTCAGGCGAGCGATTGGCAGTGGTGTAACTATTGGTCCAGCGCACGAACCAGCGGCGGATGGCGGAAACGCCGGCGCCAAAACCCAGAATGAATGCCGGAATGAGAAGAAGGCCGAGCGGATTGGCGGTTGTGCGGGTATCGGTCCACCAGTTATTGAACAGCGTGGCGAGCCTGGTGAGGAGCACACCGGCGCCCAATCCGCTGTCGAGCCACAGGCTGGGATTGAGAATCGAGCGGCCGCTTTCGAAGATGCGCTGGAAGAACTGATCGCGCTGCAGGGCCGCCACCCTGCCCGATTGCTGTTCAGCCTCAACCGCCACCACATCCAATTGCGACTTCACGCTGCGTATGCGATCGCGCGCCGCCAGCAATTCGGCGCGTGTCCTGGCGACGGCCTCGGGCTCGGTCTTGCCTTCTCCCGGTGCAGCACCGAGTGAATCGAGCTGTTGATTGACCTCGGCGATCGGCACGGTCAACAGGTTCGATTGCGCCAGCGCCTGGGTGCGCAGCGTTTCAAGCCCGTTGCGATGTGCCGCGAGCTGCTCATCGCTGAGCGCCGGATTGCGCAGTTCGACAGAGATGCGCGTCAGCTCGGCGCGCAGGGTTTCAGCCATGCGCTCGGCCTGGCCGACGAGTGCCGCATCATAGGCAAAGGCCGATGCAAGCGTCAGCCATAGGGCGCAGAGGACCGCAGTTGCGAACCTCAAGCGCGCCATCGTCACACCAGCCGGCTCTGGTCAATCGCCGCGGCGATGAAGGAGGAGAACAGCGGATGCGGTTCGAAGGGCTTGGATTTCAGTTCGGGGTGATATTGCACGCCGATGAACCAGGGGTGATCGGGATATTCCACCGTCTCGGGCAGCAGGCCATCGGGCGACATGCCGGCGAAACTCATTCCCGCTCGTTCAAGACGCTCGCGATAGCCGGTGTTGACTTCATAGCGGTGGCGGTGGCGCTCGGAGATGCGGGTCTCGCCGTAGATCCGGGCGATCTTGCTGCCGGGTTTCAGCACCGCATCGAAAGCGCCAAGCCGCATGGTGCCGCCAAGATCGCCGCCGCTTTTGCGGATTTCAAGCTCGTTGCCCTTCATCCACTCGGTCATGGTGCCGACCACCGGTTCGGTGGTTTGGCCGAACTCTGTCGAACTGGCATTTTCGATATGGCAGAGCGAACGCGCCGCCTCGATGCAGGCCATCTGCATGCCAAAGCAGATGCCGAAATAGGGAACCCGGCGGGTGCGGGCGAAAGTCGCCGCCCTGATCTTGCCCTCGGAGCCGCGCTCACCAAAGCCGCCGGGCACCAGAATGCCGTGCACCCCCTCAAGATAGGGGGCCGGGTCTTGCCTCTCGAAAACCTCCGACTCGATCCACTCGAGATTGACCTTCACCCGATTGGCGATGCCGCCATGAACGAGGGCTTCCTGGAGCGACTTATAGGCATCGAGAAGGCCGGTGTATTTGCCGACCACGGCAATCGTCACCTCGCCCTCGGGCTCTGAGATGCGGCTCATGATGTCGGTCCAGCGCGTGAGGTCAGGGGCGGGCGTATCCTTGAAGCCGAAGGCGTCGAGCACCTCCCTGTCGAGGCCTTCCAGATGATAGGCGCGCGGCACGTCATAGATCGATTTCACATCAAGCGCCTGGATGACGGCGGAGGGGCGGACGTTACAGAACAGTGCGATCTTGCGGCGCTCGTTCAGGGGGATTTCGCGGTCGGCGCGGCACAGCAGGATATCGGGCTGGATGCCGATCGAGCGCAGTTCCTTGACCGAGTGCTGGGTCGGCTTGGTTTTGAGTTCGCCGGCCGTCGGGATATAGGGCAGCAGGGTCAGGTGAATATAGATGCAGTCGCCGCGTGGGCTTTCCTGGCCGAACTGGCGGATCGCCTCGAAGAACGGCAGGCCCTCAATATCGCCCACCGTGCCGCCGACCTCAACCAGAACAAAATCAAAGGCTTCGCTGCCGGTCTTGATAAACTCCTTTATGGCGTCCGTGACATGCGGGATGACCTGAACGGTGCCGCCCAGAAAGTCGCCACGGCGCTCCTTGGCGATGATGTCCTGATAGATGCGGCCCGTCGTGATGTTATCTTGGCGGTTGGCGTGGCGCCCGGTGAAGCGCTCGTAGTGGCCAAGGTCGAGATCGGTTTCGGCGCCATCGTCAGTGACGAAGACCTCGCCGTGCTGGTAGGGGCTCATGGTGCCGGGATCGACGTTCAGATAGGGAGCGAGCTTGCGCAGGCGGACGCTGAAACCGCGAGCCTGCAACAGGGCCCCCAGTGCCGCCGATGCCAAACCCTTGCCAAGTGAGGAGACCACGCCGCCGGTAATGAAAATATATCGCGCCATGGGACTTCACCCTACCCGGTTCGGAACATGATTCGTAGCCCGGAAACGGCATTTCCGGGCCATTGTGGATAATTCAGCTTTCAACTTCTTCCGCCTGCGCGCGAAGATGCAACGAGTCGCGGTTCGGCGACGCCGGTATGGGTGGGAGTTCTCGCAACTTGTTAATCTCCGGATTCGCGCGTAGCGTCGCAACTCGGGGCCGATGGAGTATTGTGGGAGGAACTTATGACTCACCTGCATCGGCTCATTGCCGCATTTTTCATGCTGGTACTGGCGGGTACGGCAAGTTTAGCCGCGCCGGCCGTCTCGCTTACCCCGAAGATCGGCCCGCCCACCACGGCGGTCACTGTCAGCGGCACCGGCTTTGGCGCCAACGCGGCCATTGATGTCTACTTCGATACCGCGCATCTCTGCATCACGTTCGCCAGTGGCGCGGGTGCGGCAAGTTGCACGATCACGGTGCCAAAGGAAACCCAGCCGCAGACCCATTGGCTAACGATGCTGCAGCGCAACACCGGCAACGGCGCGCAGAAACCCTTCACGGTGCGCACCGACATGGCGCAGTTCCATGGCCGCGACGCCCGGCACAATGGCAACAACCCGTTCGAAAATACGCTGAACGTGAACAACGTGGGCGATCTCGATACGCTGTGGTCAAAGCCGATCGGCCGTACGGGCGGCAGCGCGGTTGTGGCGGGAGGCAAAATCTATGTCGGCAGCCTTGCTGGAAAACTCAATGCCTTCAATTCGGCAACTGGGGCCGCCGTCGCTGGGTTTCCGGTGGATGTCGGAGCCGAGATCATTTACGCCACTCCGGCGGTCGGCGCCGGGCGGGTTTTCATCGGCAGCGATAATGGCAAGCTCCATGCCTTCGATGCCCTGACAGGGGCCACGGTTGCCGGCTTCCCGAAGGTACTGGGAGGCAGCCTTTACTCATCACCGGCCTTGGCCCTTGGAAATGTTTATGTCGGTTGCAACGATGGTTTTCTCTATGCTTTCAATGCTACAACGGGGGTGCCGGTTGCCGGCTTCCCGCTCAACTTGACTGGCCCCCTCTATGGTTCTCCGACCGTCATCGGCAAAAAAGTCTATATTGGCAGTTCTAGCGGCCACCTCTATGCCTTCGATGCCTTGACGGGCGCCGCCATTAGCGGTTTCCCCGTCGTCAGCGGTAACGCTATTTACGGTACTGCTGCCGGCTCCGGTCTGACCGGTTTCTTCGGCTCTGCAGATGCCAAACTCTACGGCTTTCGTTTAGCGGATGGCGCCATCCCGGCGGGGTTCCCAGTTCCAACTTCGGGCAGTATTAGCAGCAGCCCAGCCGTTGCAGGCGGCAAGGTCTTTGCCGGATCGGACGGCGCTGGCGAGATTTCCGCGTGGTTCACCGCTGGAGGTTTGGCCTGGAGCCAAATCCTGGGCGGTAGCGCCGACGGTTCACCGATGGTGGCGAACGGTGTCGTCTATACGGGCACCCAACACCGGCTCTTCGCACTTTCCGCCGCGACCGGTGCCATCCTATGGAGCGCGGACGCCACCCAGGAGGGCTTCACCTCCCCCTTGGTCGCCGATGGAATTCTTTATTATCCGGCACGAGACGGCAATCTCCACGCCTTCAGCGTCAACGGCCGGGCTCCGGCCTCCCGCCTTGGCGGCGGCGCACTCGGCGTCAGGCCGGCGCTCTCCGCCCTGAAGCCCGATCCAACGCTGCAAGCGGTACGCACGCCCGAGGATTGAACTTCGCAACTACAGCGCAGGCAGCGGTGCCGAAGGAAGCTTAAGCCGAGCCGCGCCGCCGCTAATGAAAAAGTATCGCGCCGTGGACTTACGGGCTGACTGGTACCTGCGGCTGGGCCGGGGCGGCGGGAGCGAGATTGGGCAGCACGCTGCCGCCGGTGCCGGAGGCCGGAGCAGCACCGTTGGACGCGGCGGGCGGCGTCACGCTGTCAATCACCGAGCCGCCGGTACGCTGGGTGGCGATCACCGTCAGGGCAATCGAGGTGGCAAAAAAAGCCACGGCGAGATAGGCCTTGGTGCGGGTCAAGGCGTTGCCCACGCCGCGGGCCGAAAACAGGTTGCCGCCGCCGCCGCCGCCACTGCCGATGCCCAGTGCGCCACCTTCCGAGCGCTGCAACAGCACCACGCCGATGAGGCCAAGGGCGATGATGAGATGGACGACGAGCAGGACTTCTTGCATGGCGGTTCCGGACCTTTGATCGATTGGCGCTGGCTTTAGCCATTCCATATGGGGAAAGCAACCGGCAGGGGCAAGGCTGGATTTGCATTCCGGCGAAGGCTCGGCGCCTTCCCGTCATTGCAACAACGGCCTCGCCCAGAACCACAGGCCCCAGATAATCAGCAATGGACCGCTGGCGGTGCTGAGCCTGGCGCCAAACGGCTGCAGTTTTTCCAAGAGGACCAGCACCGCCAGACCGGCGATCCAGTAAAGGTTCATGATGCCGCCGAAAAACAGGATAGTCATGAGGCCCAGGCAGCAGCCGAGGCAATAGAAACCGTGTTCGAGACCCATGCGCAAAGCGCCCATTAGCCCACCGCGCCAGTGGCGGGTGATGAAGGCAAGTGGACTCTGGCAATGCTTGAGACAAGCCCGTTTGAGGGGAGAAAGCTGATAGGCTCCGGCATAGATCAGGATCGCGCCGGCAAAAATGGCGCTGGAGGTGCTCATCATGGCTGGCGACAAGACGCCCAACGTCTCGAAGAACCATTGCAGTGCCACCGCCACACCGCTGAACCCGCCCCACACGAGCCCATAGCCGGTTGCGAAAATCGCCACCGGAACACCGGTTCGCGCGGTTCCGGCCGACTCTTTACTGCCATTGCTGATCCGGGCGTAGAGAAGAATGACCGGCGCGGCGCTGGGCAGCATCATCGCCATCATCATCACCCACCACATGGCGAACATGGCGAAGGCGTATGAGACTGTCCAGTTGACGGGCGTGGCGACAGCCCTGGACAAGGCTTCGGGCACGCCAAAGGCCATCTGCCATGAGGTCATCGCCAGGGGGCTCATGCCGGTGCCCGCTCCGGCCAGGAGATAGAGCCAGCTGGCGGCGATGACACTGCACAGTGCCGCCAGCACGAGGGTTTTCTCGTGGCTTACAAGTTTTTCGATCCAACTTGCAGACGGCATTGACCGGGCTCAACGCCTGCCGGCTATTGCAAGGGAAAGCGCCGCCGCGACTCGGCGAAGTCGTATGTGAGGCCGTTCGGACCCCAGGCGATATGGGCGAGCGAGCTGTGGGTCTGGTTGAGGTCGAATTTCAGATCGCCCATGCTCTTGGCATAACCTGCCGCACCCTCAGCCTCGTGGAACACCCAGCCATCCGGCAGGACGGTGATAATGCGGTGCTCGGTGTCGGTGACCGGGTTGCGGATCGGCTCGCTCCGCGTCCGGAGAACCTGCGGAATCTCGATGCGGGCGGTACGCTTGGCGATATCCCAGTCGAACTTGATCTTGGTGAAGATCGGTTCGTGGATGGTTTTCACAATGATGCTGAAAATGTTGAACATGGTTCCCGGCGGCTGATCGGCGCCGCCAAGGATGTAGAAGATCGCATCCTTCTGGGCATCGGTGCAGGTGTCGTCGAGGATCGGCTGCATGTGGCCTTCGCCATGATGGATGGCGCGCGGGAAATAGAACGTGGCGATCACGTTCAGGCCATTCAATGACACGCCGTCGCAATGGCCCTTGTCGATCTTGAAGCCAACAGCACCCGTGCAATGGCCTTGGGTGGGAGGCGCCATGGATTCGCAGGGGCACCCCAGATCGCAGCTGCAATATTCGATGTAGCGTCCTTCGATCGACCAGTCACGGCTTGGCATCACAACCTCCATGTCAGTGTCCTATGAACGGTTGCGATGTTAATCTATTTTTAAAGCTCTTTCAATCGGAGGACTGGAGTTGCATGCGACAACCCAACACAACCGGTTTAGAATTACCGGCATTGAATTTGATTTGGCGGTTGTTCGGTTCGCACACGGCGAACCGGCGGAGCCTGCCCGGAAATCCACCCGTTTGCCAATGACGGCTGCGTCCTCCGCCTGGCATGGTCACGATGAAAGCGCCTCAGCGTCCGGGCAGCACCAGTAGCTTCGGACTAACTGGCAAGGTCTCCACCGACACGATGCGTTCGGGCGATTTGGCGGTTTCGAGTTCGAAATACTGGCCCATGGTGGCGATGAAGCGGTTCAAGGTGGCGGGGCCGAAGTAATGCATGGGGATGACGATGCGGGCCTTGAGGGTGCGCATCACCTCCAGCATTTCCGCCTGGCCCATGGTGTAGCCGCCATCGACTGGCACCATGACGATGTCGAGCCGGCCGATGAGACCGACGTGTTCGGGGCCGAGCAGATGATGCAGATGGCCTAAGTGGCCGATGCACAGGCCGGCCACTTCGAAGATGAAGATCGAGTTGCCGTCCTTCAGGCGGCCCGCCATGCCGCCGCGAATATCGGTGGTCACGTTGCGGATGCGGATGTCGCCGATCTCGACATCATGCACGGCCTGGCCGCCATCCGGGTTCCAGCCGCGAAGGATGTGCTTGATGGCGGGATCCGGAAAGTCGGTGTAATGCGAGGAATGCGCCCGGTTCATGGTTATGGCATCGGGCACGATGCCTGCCGCCCAGCCAGCATAATCCGTGACGACGCGCGTGCCGCCGGGGCTTTCGATGATGAAGCTGGAATGGCCAATGTAAGTGAGTTTCGCCTGATTGGCTTCGAGCTTCAGTGGACTGAAGGCGGCGGCTTGCAAGCGTGGCGTGACTCCCGCCAGCGCCAGGCAGTCGCTCTGGACGGCACCGGCAAGCCCGTGAAACACCATCAAAAAGCAGAGCGTGAAAAGCCAGCGCATCGTGGAGCCCTCCTCCGCGTTGCAAAATCGCCGGTGACCTTGGCAAAACTAAAGTGGATGCGATTTTCGCTTCGGCCGTGGTTTTGTTTCGCGACAACGCCAATGGCTCACCAGGTGTTACGTGGGGAACACATCATTGCTTCTCATTTCCGGCATGATAGGGTGAATGGTTCGCCGAGCGCAAAACGAGCCACGGCACGGGCCAGCCAGATTGTGCCGCTGAATCTTGTGTGAGACGGCGATCCATTTATGGGTCTCAGGTGTTCTGGAGTGCAGAGCGGATTGTGGAGAACGATCATGACAGTGTTCACCGGCAACGACGCAAGCAGCACGCTTAACGCGGTCTCTGGCGTAATCTTGAACTTCACTGGCGGAACCATCTTCGATTTGCGAGACCGTTTAGCCGACACGATTTCCGGCAATGGCGGCAATGATCTGATCATTGCGGGAGCCTCCAACGACACGATCAACGGTGGCAGCGGTGACGATTTCATCAACGGGAGAGTTGGTTTCGACGTCATGGACGGCGGGTCGGGTCTCGATACGCTCGATTTGAGAGGTTTCGTTGGCAATTACACGTGGGACATGACCACGGGCATCACCGGGTTGGCGGGCGAAACCGCCATCAACTTTGAAACCGCGCTGATGGGGGATGGAGACGATGTGGTCAAAGGGACCAACGGCTCGAGCAAGGGCGGCGGAATCAATTCTATCTTCGGCAACGGCGGCAACGACAATCTCGCCGGACTTGGCGGCAATGACCTGATTTCCGGTGGAAACGGCAGCGACACGATGGTCGGTGTAACAGGCATCGACACGCTCGACCTCAAGGACTTCATCGGCAT
>JANPCS010000400.1:0-3532 GCA_031431065.1 Hyphomicrobiales bacterium
GTCTAGAAGCTATCTGAGCGCCAAACCACTTCACGAGCCAACCGTATGTTTTCATACTTGAAAACAATGGTAGCGGGAGAGGGACTCGAACCCCCGACCCCAGGATTATGATTCCCGTGCTCTAACCAACTGAGCTACCCCGCCATCGGTGCCGGGCTTATAGGGAAAGCTGGAGCGGGAAGTCAAGCCGCCTGGTGGGGCTCCTCGCCGGCCTCTTCTCCCTTCTTGAAGAAGGTGCGCCACACCGAAATGAACACGAAATAGACGCTCGCCGCGATCCACGCCCAGAGCTGGATATCCTCCACCATGCCCCAGTCGCTGCGGTCCTTGGCCTGGATGATCAAGCTCAATGAAAGTGCCGCCCACAGCACCGTCGTCGGAATGGTGATCTCGCGCCAGTCGGTGACCCGCAAAGGATGCACGAACTTGATCGGCACGAAGGTGAGCACGCAAAGGAACGCCACCGTGATGAAATTGGCGATCGGTCCCGTCTGCAGCACAAAGAAATACAGCACCACGACATTCCACAGCGCCGGAAATCCGACGAAGTAATAGTCATCGTATTTCATGGCGACATTGGCGAACGTATAACACGACACCGCCATGATCGCCGCCGCCGAAATCAGACTCCACGTCTGGCCCGAAAAGAAGAAATCGACCGGCGTCATGTTGAACCAGTAGACCATCAAGGCCGGCACCGCGACATAGGTGAAGAAGTCGATGACATTGTCGAGCGTGCGGCCATCGACATTGGGCGTGTATTCGAGCACCCGCGCCTTGCGCGCCAGCGTTCCATCGACGCCATCGACGAACAAAGCGAGCCCCAGCCACATGAAGGCGGCCACCGGATCGTTCTTCAGCACCGCCACAAGTGCGAGAAAGCCCAGCACGATGCCGCAGGTGGTGAAGGCATGGACAGCCCATGCGACACCTTTTTTCACATCCCGGTCGAGATTGGGATGGAGAGTGATCTTGGCCACGGCACGGAACTCCTACGACTGGCGTGGGACTATAGGAAGTCCCGCAACGCAACGCAAATGCTCAAGCCGCCGTGTGGAGTTCCAGCAAGGTGAAGGGTTTGTTGGACTTCATCACCCCCGGGCGATGGTTCCGCCGCCCAGCACCCGGGCGCCGGCCCCTTCCGCCTGATAGAGCACGCAGGCTTGCCCCGGTGAGACACCATACTCGCCGGCGAGGATGCGCACCACCGGCCCCTCGCCGCCCTGCCAGATTTCGCCTGGAACCGCAGGCCGCGTCGAGCGGATCTTGACGAAGACCGGCCGCGCATCCTGGCTCAAGTCGCTGTCGCCCAGCCAGTTGAGGCTGGAAATCCGGATGTCGGTCTGCTTCAGCACCTCGCGCGGCCCCACCACCACCTTGGCGGCGCCGGCATCGATCCTGACCACATAGAGCGGCTCAACCCCGGAGATGCCGAGGCCACGGCGCTGGCCGATGGTGTAATGCACGATGCCCTCGTGCCGTCCCAGCACCCGCCCATCGACATGCACAATGTCGCCCGTTACAGCCGCATCGGGCCTGAGCTTGAGGATCAGATCGGCATAGCGCCCGTCGGGCACAAAGCAGATATCCTGGCTGTCGGGCTTCTCGGCCACCGCGAGGCCAAGGCCAGCCGCAATGGCCCGCGTCTCGGGCTTGGTCAGCGCGCCCAAGGGAAAGCGCAGATAATCAAGCTGCGCCTGCGTCGTGGCATAGAGAAAATAACTTTGGTCGCGGCTCAGGTCGGCGGGCGTGAACAGGTCGCGGCGGGCCGTGCCCAGCCGGCCACGGCTCTCGACATAGTGGCCAGTCGCCATCGCCGCCGCGTCGAGATCGCGCGAGCGCTGCAGCAGATCGGCAAATTTCACCGTGCGGTTACAGGTGACGCATGGAATTGGCGTTTCACCCGCCAGATAGGAAGTGACGAACGCGTCGATCACCGTCTCGCGGAAGCGCGATTCGAAATCCAGCACATAGTGCGGAATGCCGATCGCCGCCGCCGCCCGCCTGGCATCGTGGATATCCTGCCCGGCACAGCAGGCACCTTTACGCCGTACCGCTTCGCCATGATCGTAAAGCTGCAGCGTGATGCCGACGGCATCGTAACCCGCCGCCTTGAGCAGTGCGGCAGCCACGGTAGAATCGACACCCCCCGACATGGCGCAGACGATGCGGATCGACGACGGCTCGCCCGGCAAGCCGACCGTCTCGCGCACGCTATCAATGAGGTTCTGCCCGATGTTCATCTGGCCTAGATGGGCGATTGCCGGGCAAATGTAAACCGTTTGAGGCCCGGTCTGTACTGAAATGGACCAACAGATTTGGCGCCATACGCGAAATCTTCATCAACACTTAGCCGATTTTTAAGGCCGCGCCCGTAGAGTGGTGTCCAGTGAGTACCTGCGTATTAGGTTGAGTAAGTCCCAATGAACGGTCAGTTGCGTCCACGCGTAAACTACGTCATCGGCCCGGATGGCAGTCCGCTGACGGTCGCCGATTTGCCACCGCCGGGCAACCAGCGTTGGGTTATCCGCCGCAAGGCGGAGGTGGTGGCGGCCGTGCGCGGCGGTTTGTTGAGTTTGGAGGAAGCCTGCGACCGATATGTCCTCACCGTCGAGGAAGACCTGAGCTGGCAGCGGTCGATCGACCGCCACGGCCTGGCGGGCTTAAGGACAACCCGCATCCAGGACTATCGTCAGTAACAGGCGTCCAAGAGTTGATCCGGGGCTGGATCTCAATAAGATCCGGCCCCGCTTCGTTGCAGCTTGGGCGCGCCGCCGATTGTGCCGTTTTGCGGGAAAGCGCCGCGGCGAAAATCTCATTGGATGTTTCACGTGAAACAATTCCTATGATGAAAAATCGCTGGTATTGTTGCACATTTTCGTGAGGATTACTTTGCCTCGGTGCGCATTCCGTCAACAAATGCACGTCATTTGCACGCGTTTACGCCGTTATAACGATTGACATCAGTCAAGTAATCTTAAGTTGCGATATGCAATCGGAGATGGCTACGCGGGGTTCCCCAGTGCGCGGGAACCCCGCTCAAACATTGCCAACATGATGCATATGCATACTGAGGTCCGTTGATAGCTCTCCTAAGATCAATCCAGTTGTTGCCTGCGCCGGTTTGTGCGGTAATGACGGGAGTTGACGCTAGGATGGGCCGCAACCATGGAAGTTCCTGACAAAAATCTAGCACAGACCATCGCCGCGACTCAGTTTCCGCCGTGCCGCTGCCGGCCACCTTGCCGTTGCTGGCCGCCGCGCTGGGCGGGCTCGGCCTGCCGGCCCGCCGCCGCCGTACCGCCGCATAGTCTCCATCCCCCTGCACAACCTTGCGCCCGGCATCACCGCCGGGCGTATTTGGTTGGAGATTGAGGGAGGGAGCGCCACCCTAGTGGCCGCCGTCATTGATCTGGACGGGTATTTCTGAATCACTGTCGCTGATCAGCAGCGATGGAGGTGATTCGTGGCCGGGAAAGAGATTGCCGTCAAGAAGTACGTTGTGCGGTTGAGCGTGGACGAGCGCGATCGG
>JANPCS010000401.1:0-2764 GCA_031431065.1 Hyphomicrobiales bacterium
TGGGCGCAATAACTAGAAATACGCCTGCAGCGGTTTCACCTCCAGCGTGCCTTCGCGCTGTGCGGCGATGGCCTTGGTCACCGCGAGGATGCCGGGGAGGGTGGTGTAGTAGGGCACCTTCTGGAGCATGGCGGTTTGGCGGATGGATTTTGAATCCGACTCGGAGGCCTTGGACTCCGTGGTGTTGAGCACGAGTTGAATCTCGCCGTTCTTGATGGCGTCCACCACATGAGGCCTGCCTTCCAGGACCTTGTTGATCTTGGTGGAAGGGATGCCCTTGCTTTCAAAGAAATGCTGGGTGCCGCCGGTGGCCTTGATGACAAAGCCCAGGTCGACCAGCTTGCGGATGGCGGGGAGGATTTTGGATTTGTCGGGATCATTGACCGAAACAAAGACCGTGCCGGACA
This sequence comes from Hyphomicrobiales bacterium, assembly GCA_031431065.1. Taxonomy (GTDB): domain Bacteria; phylum Pseudomonadota; class Alphaproteobacteria; order Rhizobiales; family Aestuariivirgaceae; genus Aestuariivirga. The sequence continues at coordinate 408 of JANPCS010000401.1, forward strand.
TGGGAATGCGCATGCCGGCGCCGAGTTGGCTTTTGGCAAACGCCATGTCGTAGGTTTTGTCGAGGCCCATGACTTCGCCGGTCGAGCGCATTTCGGGGCCGAGCAAAACATCCACGCCGGGGAAGCGGTTGAAGGGGAAAACCGCTTCCTTTACAGCGACATGGGCGAGCTTCCGGTTAACCAGCTTGAAGCTGGCGAGGCTTTCGCCGGCCATCACCCGGGCGGCAATCTTGGCTACGGGGATGCCTACGACTTTGGCCACGAAGGGCACGGTGCGCGAGGCGCGGGGGTTCACCTCGAGGACGTAGACCAGGTCATCCTTGATGGCGAATTGCACGTTCATCAGGCCCACGACATTCAGAGCCAGCGCCATTTTCTTTGTTTGGGCTTCCATCTCGGCGATGACGGGGGCTTTCAGAGAATAGGGTGGGAGCGAACAGGCGCTGTCGCCGGAGTGGATGCCTGCCTCTTCAATGTGTTCCATCACGCCGGCAATGAACACATCCTTGCCATCGCAGATCGCATCGACGTCGACTTCGACGGCGTTGGAGAGGTAGCTGTCGATCAGCACCGGGCTGTCGCCGGAGACCACGACGGCCTCGGTAATGTAGCGCTGGAGCTGGGCATCGTCACGGACGATTTCCATAGCGCGGCCACCCAAGACGTAGGAGGGGCGGATGACCACGGGGAAGCCGATTTTCTTGGCGATCTTCTTGGCTTCGGCGGCGGAGCGGGCGATGCCGTTTTCGGGCTGGCGCAGTTTCAATTTTTTCAGAAGCTTGGAGAAGCGGTCACGGTCTTCGGCAAGATCGATGGCATCGGGCGTGGTGCCGAGAATGGGAACGCTGAGTTCTTCAAGTTTGGCGGCGAGTTTGAGCGGCGTCTGGCCGCCGAACTGGACGATGACGCCTTTCAGCGTGCCCTTGGATTGCTCGACGTGAATGATTTCGAGAACGTCTTCGATGGTGAGGGATTCGAAATAGAGGCGATCTGAGGTGTCGTAATCGGTGGAAACGGTTTCCGGATTGCAGTTCACCATGATGGATTCATAGCCCGCGTCATGGAGCGCGAAGCAAGCATGGCAGCAGCAATAATCAAACTCGATACCCTGGCCGATGCGGTTTGGCCCGCCGCCGAGGATGATCACTTTCTGCTTGTCCGACGGGTTTGCTTCATTGCCGGTGTGGCCTATGAAGCCCGTTTCATAGGTTGAATACATGTAGGCGGTGGGCGAGGCGAATTCCGCCGCGCAGGTATCGATGCGCTTGAACACGGGGCGCACGTTCAGCTTGTGGCGGTGCTTGCGGACCTTGTCTTCCTTGACGCCAATCAACGTCGCAAGACGCTTGTCGGAGAATCCCATGGCCTTGAGCTTCTGGAAATTCACCGCATCATTGGGCAGGCCATTCGCACGGATCTTCTCTTCGGTTTTGACCAGTTCTTCGATCTGGCGGAGGAACCAAGGCTCATATTTGCAGGAGGCGAAAATCTGTTCGACATTGGCGCCGTGGCGAAAGGCCTGGGCGATGATCAGCAGGCGGTCGGGCGTTGGCGTTCCCAAGGCGGCGCGGATGGCGTTCTTGTCGTCTCCTTCGCCGAGGCCGGGGATTTCAATTTCATCGAAGCCGCTCAGGCCGGTTTCAAGGCCGCGCAACGCCTTCTGGACGCTTTCCTGGAAGGTGCGGCCGATGGCCATGACCTCGCCCACCGACTTCATGGCGGTGGATAGGATGGCTTGCGAGCCGCGGAATTTTTCAAAGGCGAAGCGCGGAATTTTGGTGACGACGTAATCGATGGTGGGTTCGAAGGCAGCGGGTGTGGCGCCACCGGTGATGTCGTTTGCCAATTCATCCAGCGTGTAACCTACCGCCAGCTTGGCGGCGATCTTGGCGATGGGAAAGCCGGTTGCTTTCGAGGCCAGCGCGGATGAGCGCGAGACACGCGGATTCATTTCGATGACGACGAGACGGCCATCAGCTGGGTTCACGCCGAACTGGACGTTGGAGCCGCCGGTTTCGACGCCGATCTCGCGCAGCACCGCAATCGAGGCGTTGCGCATGATCTGGTATTCCTTGTCAGTCAGCGTGAGGGCAGGGGCAACGGTGATTGAATCGCCGGTATGCACGCCCATGGGATCGACGTTTTCGATGGAGCAGACGATGATGCAGTTGTCGTTCTTGTCGCGAACGACTTCCATTTCATATTCTTTCCAGCCCAGCACCGATTCCTCGATCAGCACTTCGGCGGTGGGCGAGGCATCGAGGCCCGATTCGACGATGTCGAAAAATTCCTCGCGATTATAGGCAATGCCGCCGCCGGTGCCGCCCAACGTGAAGGAGGGGCGGATGATGCAGGGC
>JANPCS010000402.1:0-3164 GCA_031431065.1 Hyphomicrobiales bacterium
GGCGATCTTCTTCCTGATCATTCCATTCTTCACAAGTTATCTGGTGCGCATCTTCGCCTGGCAGGTCATCCTGGCGCAGCAGGGCGTCATCAATGCCGGATTTTCGTTCCTGGGGCTCGGGCCCTATACGATGCTCAATACCAAGTTGGGAACGATGATCGGCTATTTGACTCTGTGCCTGCCGCTGGCCATCATCCTGCAGACCTTTTCGCTGGCCAATATCGACAAGCGCCTGGTGGAAGCCGCGCATAATCTCGGCTGCGGGCGGCTGCGCGCCGTGTTCACCGTTGTGGTGCCGCTGGCCAAGACCGGCCTCGTCGTCGCGGCGGTGTTCTGTTTCATCCTGTCGTTCGGCGATTTCGTGGCGCCGTATTATCTTGGCGGATCGAAGCCGCCAACGCTGTCAATCATGATCATCGATACATCCAAATCCGGCCAGCAGTGGCCGCGCGCCGCCGTGGTGGCCATCATGATGATCGTCACGTTGTTGACGGTGGCCTTCGCCGCCATCGGCTATGCCTACAGGAAACGCCCATGACGGATGACCGCCTGCTGCGCTGGGTGTTGCGTTTCTATACGGCGCTGGTGTTCGTGTTCATCTTCGCGCCGATTGCCGCGAGTTTCGTTTTCTCGTTCAACTCCGACCGGTTTCCGACCATCCCGCTGGGGAGTTTCACCACGCAATGGTACGTCAAGGCCTTCAGCAATCCGGAAGTGTGGGATGCCGGATTGCGCAGCATCATCGTCTCAAGTTGTGCTGCCGTGCTGGCCACCATCATCGGGTTTTCGGCGGCCTATACGGACTACCGCTATGAATTTTTCGGCAAGAAGGCTTTCCTGGTGTTGGCGCTGCTGCCGCCCACCATACCGTTGATCATTTTCGCGCTGGCGACATTGGGCTGGCTGTCGCTGTTCCAGGCATCGGGCATGATGGTATCGATCATCATCGCCCACACCGTACTCTGCGCGCCGTTTGCCATGGCGGTGATCCGCCTGCGTCTGAACCAGATGGACCCCAACCTCGAACCCGCCGCGTGGAATCTCGGTGCCTCAGAATGGGTGACGATGAAGAACGTGGTGATCCCCTTCACCAGGCCCTCGATCATCGCCGCGCTGTGCCTCACGGCGGCGGTGTCCTTCGATGAATTCGCCGTCGCCTGGTTCGTCTCCGGACTCAACAAGACGGTGCCGGTGATGATCCTCGAAATCCTCACCGGCAACATCGATCCGCAGATTAACGCCATCGGCACGGCGGTGTTCGTGGTGTCAATCACCCTCGTCGTCATCGCTCAGGTGCTCATCATGGGGCGCAGCCCGAATGTGGAGGGCGCCTGATGGCCGGCCCGCTCGTCGTCTTCGATCGCGTGGTGAAACGCTTCGGCAAGTTCGAGGCGGTGAAGCGCATGGATTTCGAAATCCACGAAGGCGAGTTCCTGGCCTTCATGGGGCCGTCGGGCTGCGGCAAGACCACCACATTGCGCATGCTGGCGGGACTCGAAGAACCGAGCGAAGGCGATATCCGCCTCGCCGGAAAATCGCTGCTCGGCGTCAAGCCGCATGAACGCGACACGCCGATGGTGTGGCAGTCGCTGGCCCTGTTTCCATTTCTCAATGCCCGCGAGAATGTCGAGTTCGGCCTCAAGATGCGCGGGCTCGATTCGGGCGCGCGCAAGAAGAAGGCGCTGGATTGGCTGGAGCGCCTCGGCATCGGTGAATTTGCCGAACGCGACGTGAATTCGCTGTCCGGTGGCCAACGCCAACGCGTGGCTTTGGCGCGTGCGCTGGTGACAGAACCGAAGATCCTGCTGCTCGATGAGCCGCTCTCCGCACTCGATGCGCATCTCGTCATCCGCATGCAGGGTGTGCTGACGAAATTGCAGCGCGAGCTTGGCATCACCTTCGTCTATGTGACGCATTCGCAATCCGAGGCCTTTGCCATGGCGGACCGCGTGGTCATCATGTCAAAGGGCGAAATCTCGCAGATCGGCTCGTCACGCGATATCTATCGCACCCCCGCCAACCGCTTCGTCGCAGAGTTCGTCGGCCGCAACAACATTTTCTCCGGGAAGGTCAATGGGGCAGGGGCCGTCGAAACCCCCGCAGGTGATTTTAATATCGGCCCGAAAGCCGGGGTGGGCACTGCGGTGAGCTTCGTCGTTGCCGCTGACGTCGTGTCGCTGGCACTAGAGAAACCCGCGGCCAGGAACGTTTTCACCGCGCAATTGATCTCGGAAGAATTTGTTGGCTCGATGGTGACGCTGTTCTTCGAGGCGGCTGGCGGCATGGATGTCAAAGTGCAGATTCAGGAGCGTGCGCTGGAAGGCTTGCCACGCGAGCCCGGCCAGCAGATGTTCCTGACATTCGATGCCGTCCATGCCCACGTGTTGAAAGGTTGAAGCGATGATCCGCAACCCCATTCCCTGGCCCAATGGCGCGCGCTGCGCCTGTGCCATCACCTTTGATATGGATGCGGATTCGCTCATCCACATCTCGAAACCGCAAGACGGGCATGACCGGCTTTACCCCGTCACCATGGGCCGCTATGGGCCGACGGTGGCGATCCCGCGCATTCTCGACACCTATGAGAGATTGGGGCTGAAGCAATCCTTCTTCATTCCCGCCTGGTGCATCGAACAGTATCCGCAAGCTGTCGATGCCATTCTCAAGGGCGGTCACGAGATCGGCCATCATGGCTTGATCCACGAGGACCCGGTGGAGACAAAGGGTGAAGCGCAGAAAATCGCCTTTGAGAAAGCCCTGGCCATCCATCTGAAACGCATCGGCAGGCCCCCACGCGGCTATCGCGCACCCGTCTACAACATCACCCAGCAGGTGATCGACCTGCTGATCGGGCATAAGTTCCTTTATGAGTCGTCCCTGATGGCCGACGACATTCCCTATCTGATGAAGACCAAGGCGGGTCAACTCTGGGAGGCGCCGGTGCACTGGGGCACTGACGACTGGCCGCCGTTCGCGCATTATGCCGAGATCGGCTACATGATGCCGGTGAAGGCGCCATCCGAGGGCCTCAAGGCCTTCTGGGAGGAGTTCGACGCGCAATATGAAGCGGGCGGATTCTGGATGGGCATCTGGCACCCGTTCTTGACCGGCCGGCTGGCGCGCTGGCGGCAGGTGGAGCAATGGCTGGAACACACGCTGAAGAC